>CBIHQZ010001327.1:0-2351 GCA_966212315.1 uncultured Myxococcales bacterium | reverse complement strand
GTCGTGGCCGGCGCGCGCGTCGTGGCGCGCTTTCAAACGGTCGAGGTCGTCGCGTGCGTACTGACGCGCTCGTCCGCCCGGCCGCGATCGGCTCGCGACCAGGCCACGGCTCGCGTAGGCGTAGAGCGTCTGCAACTTCACCCCGAGATGCGCGGCGGCTTCGCGAGCGCCGATCCATTCGGAACGTTGATTGTTCAATCCACGTTGATCCACGTTGGCCAGGACACCACGTTCCGGGGCGAAGGGAAACCAACGCCATGACGATCACCTCTGCATCATCTGTCTCCGTTCGCACCGCCAAGAGCGGCGGCCTCGAAGGAATCGAAGTCGCCGACACCGTCCTGTCCGACGTCGACGGCGAACGGGGTCGCCTCGTCCTGCGCGGTCACGACATCGAAGCAGTCGCAGGCACGTTGCCGTTCGAAGCGACCCTCGGGTTGCTCTGGAACGGCACGGTCCCGGATGCGGACGAAATGGCGCGCATTCGCACCGCACTCGGTCACGCACGCGCACGCGCGTTCGACCGCGTCGCCGAAGACAAGCTCGTACTCTCCATGCGCGACGGCATGGATGCTCTGCGCGCGAGTGTGGCGGCGTTGTCCGTGAGCGACGACAGTTTCGAATCGTCCGTCGCGGTCGTTGGCGCATTCGCGGTCTTCGTGGCGGCCTGGTCGCGACTGTCGCGCGGCCTCGCGCCGGTGGCTCCCGATCCCGCGCTCGGTCACGCGGCGGACTACCTGCGGATGCTGTCGAATCACGTGCCGGGTGATGCCGAAACGGCAGGGATGGATGCGTACCTGTCGACCGTGATCGATCACGGGATGAACGCGAGCACGTTCACCGCGCGCGTGATCGCGTCGACCGGGAGTGATCTCGTCTCGTGCGTGGTAGGCGGCATCGGCGCGTTGAAAGGGCCCTTGCACGGCGGCGCCCCCGGCCCGGTGCTCGACATGCTCGACGCCATCGGCGACGCCACGCGCGCGGAATCGTGGCTGCTCACCGAGACCGCAGCGGGACGCAGGATCATGGGGATGGGTCACCGGGTCTATCGCGTGCGTGATCCGCGGGCGGCGGTGCTCGAGCGCGCGGTCGAAAAGCTGGAACGCGCCGGGATCACCACCGGAAGACTGCCGCTCGCACGCGCGGTCGAACGCGCGGCCGTCGGTGTGCTCGCGACGAAGTATCCCGAGCGATCACTCGCGGCGAACGTGGAGTTCTACACGGCCGTCATCCTCGATGTGCTGGGCGTTCCGCGTGAAGCGTTCACACCCACGTTCGCCGTGAGTCGCGTGGTGGGGTGGATCGCCCACGTCCGCGAGCAGCGTGCGACCGGGCGCTTGATCCGGCCGTCCTCGCGTTACGTGGGACCGATGCCCGATGCGCGACAGTGACTGGTTGTCGCGCGACGCTCGCGCCCGTGTCGCGACGCGCGCATGCTCCGGCCTTCGAAAGGGAGATCGACCGATGCGTGACGGATGGAACCCGGAGCAATACGACCGTTTTCGACTTCAGCGCATGGAGCCGTTCTGGGATCTGCTGCGACTGATCCAGTGGGCACCGCAGACCAAGGTTCTCGACCTCGGCTGCGGCACCGGCGAGCTGTCGGTAATCCTCTCCGAGCGACTCGATGCCGACGTCGACGCGATGGACAGTTCGCCCGCGATGCTCGAGAAGGCGATGACTCGCGCGACCTCACGGCTTCATTTCCGCCGCGGCGACATCGCGGCCGAGACCGACTTCTCGCGCCCCGACGTCGTGTTCGCACACGCCTCGCTGCAGTGGGTTCCCGATCACGAAGCGCTCTTCACGCGCATGCTCGCGGGGATGCACTCGCGCGCGCAGATCGCGGTGCAGATGCCACGCAATCAAGGCCACGCATCGCATGCGATCGCGCACGAACTCGCGACGACGCCGCCGTTTCGCGACGCGCTGGCCGGCTATCGCTCGAGCGGGCACGGGCTCGCACTGGAGCGGTACACCGAGCTGCTCGCGGCGCACGGGTTCACCGAGCAAGTGGCGATCGAGAAGGTGTACGGCCACCAACTCGATCACAGCCGTGACGTGTTCGAATGGGTGAAGGGCACGATGCTCGGCGGCTATCTCGCTGCGTTGCCCGAAGCACTGCGCGGGCAGTTCGAGACGAAGTATCGCGAGGCCCTCGGCGCGGCGCTCGGTGATCGCGCGCCGTACTTCTATCCGTTCCGGCGGATGCTCCTGTGGGGACGGAAGCGCTGACGTCGAGGTGCGACCTCACCCCTTCGCAGCGCTCCACCATTGGTCACGAATGTGCGCGCGGCGCTCGCCCGACGGATTCCCGGCGGGTGAACCGGGTGAACCCGCGGCAACGACTC
>CBIHQZ010001326.1:0-2355 GCA_966212315.1 uncultured Myxococcales bacterium | reverse complement strand
CGTTCGAACGGCTCGCGCGAGAGCGGTCCGTTCGTCGGCAGTTCGGCGGTGAGATCCACGATGCGACGGATCCCGTGCGCGCGAAGCTTCTCGCCCTCGTGCGGGAACAAACGGACGCCCATGTAGAGACCGGGGCCGATCTCGCTGATGACGGGATCGCGCAATCGCAACGCGCGCGCGATGGCGGTGATGCTCCATGCGACGAATCGGTACGGCAGGAACAGCGGCTGCCACACCATGCCGCGATCGCCCTTGAGCAGCGGTCCGGGATTGCTGCCGTCGCGCGCTCGCGCGTAGAGCACCGTCACGATGGCCAGTGAGAGCGCCGCCCACGAGACGATGGCGGCCATCGCGTAGTGCCCGCCCATCACGACGAACGCGACCGCGAGCAGCCACGTGAAGACGTCGACGGCACCGAGAAACGCGATCCATCGGATCGAGCTTCGCCGGGCCGCCGCGTCGATTTCGTCACGCGTGAGCGACATGGGGACTTCGGGACCGCGCGGGCCCCGTGAGAGGAACGAAATGAATCAGGCGGGAATTACTGCTTCTGCGACGCGGCCGCCATCTCGGCGACCTCGGTGGCGAAGTCTTTCGTCGGGCCCTTTTCGATGCCTTCACCGAGTTCGAAGCGCGCGAAACGAACGACTTCGACCTTGCCTTCGGTCTTGCCGGCTTCGACGAGCATCTGCGCGACGGTCTTCTTCGAGTCACGCACCGACACCTGATCGAGCAGCACGGACTCCTTGAGCCAGGTCGCGACCTTCCCCTCGAGGATCTTGTCGCGCGTCGCCTGCGGACGGGCCTTGAGCCCCGCGAGCTTCTTCTCTTTGTCCTTGAGCGCGTTCTTCACCGCGTCCGAGTGCTCGCCGCCTTCTTCGGCCATGCGCGCCTTCCACGCATCGAGATCGGCCGCTGCTTCGTCTTCTTCGTTCTTCAGCTGCCCGGCGAAGATTTCCTTCTGCTTGGCGAGCGCGTCGGCCGCGACTTCGTCGCTGCGGACGTAACGGGTTCCGGTCGAGCCCGCGATCTGCAGTGCGATCTCGTCGGCGAGTTCACGCGTCCCGGTGGTCGCGCCCTTCTCGCAGCTCAGTTCGACGAGCACGCCGAGACGCGAACCGGCATGGATGTACGACGACACCACGCCCGCTCCCGGCTTCACTTCGTAGTACGCCACGCGACGCATCGCGTGCTTCTCGCCCGACTTCGCGGTGAGGTGATCGGCGATGTCCTTGAGGCTCTTGCCGTCGACGGTCTGCTTCTCGAGCGATTCGATGTCGCCCGACTTCGACTCGAGCGCCTTCTGCCCGACGTGATTCGCCCACGTCTGGAAGTCTTCGCCGCGCGCGACGAAGTCGGTCTGCGAGTTCACTTCGACGATGGCGCCCGCGGTGTTGTCCTTGTTGATCGCGGCAACGATGAGACCGTCCGCGGCGATCTTCCCCGCGGCCTTCTCGACGCGCCCCTTGCGCTTCTTCTCGAGGACCTCGGCGGCCTTCGCCATGTCGCCACCGGCTTCGACCAGGGCGTTCTTGCAGTCCATCATTCCGGCCCCGGTGCGCTCCCGGAGGTCCTTCACCATCGATGCCGTGATCTCGGCCATTGGAAACCTCGATTGATTGATGCGATTGAATCTACTGATTGATCGGCGGCGTGCGTCGCGACGCGGCGGATGACTTTCTCACCCGCTCGCGCGAACACCATGCCCCCGCGCGAAAATTGATCGAGGGCGATCCACGCGTGGTGCCCGTGAGCACTGCGCGCGAACCGCCCTCGGTTTGCTTACTCGTTGCCCGTGCCGCCGGCCGACATCGTGCCGCCCGGCTCGCCGGTCACTTCGCCGCCGCCGGCTGCGCCACCCGCGCCGCCACGGCCACCGCCGCCGCCGCCACGACCACCACCGCCGCCGCGCGGACCGCCACGGCCACCAGGGCCGCCCGGACCACGACGATCGCCGCCGCCGCGGGGACGATCACGATCCGACGACTGCGCACGCTCGGCCGCCATGTCGCGGTCTTCGCGTCCGCCGCCCGAGTCCTTGCGACGCTGCGCGCCTTCGAGGCAAGCGTCCGCGATGCGCGCGGTGATGAGCTTGATCGAACGGATCGCGTCGTCGTTGCCGGGGATCGGGTAATCGATCTTGTCCGGATCGCAGTTGGTGTCGGTGATCGCCACGATCGGAATCCCGAGCTTGCGGGCTTCGAGGATCGCGATGTTCTCGAGCGCCGGATCGATGATGAACACGGCCGAGGGCAGCGCGTTCATGTTCTTGATGCCGCCGATGTACTCGACGAGGCGCTCGCGCTCCTTCTCGAGTCCGAGCACTTCCTTCTTCGGAAGCTGATCGTACGTGCC
>CBIHQZ010001325.1:0-2357 GCA_966212315.1 uncultured Myxococcales bacterium | reverse complement strand
AGAGTCGCAGTCCGTGCGTATGCCCATTCACGGTGTTCGGTGTGACGCGAAGCGAACCGGTCGCGGTGGTGAGGTTCTCGAGCATCGTGTCGAACGCGATCGTGGTGAACGTGCGCTCGGTCGGCGAAGTGGCGTGAATGCCGGCGACGATGCGTTCGAGCGCGTGTTCGTCGCGTGGGGCCGGAGGGACGGCCGGCGCGACGGACGAAGAAGGACTCGCAGATGCGGCCGACGTGGTCTGCGGCGCGGGCGAAGACGACGCGGGCGCTGAGGGCTCGGAGCGTTCGCTTCCCGAACTCGTGGAGGTGGCAACAGTCGTCGCGTCGTCGTGATGGCAGCCGATCGCGGCGAGGGATGCCGTAACGAGCAGGAGCGAGAGTCGGCGATGCATGGCGGTTGCGATGATGACGCGGAGTGGGGCGGACGGTCTCGGACTTCCTTACGATCCACGCCGAAAGCGCACGCGATGCAGCAGGTAGTCTGCGGCCGCTAGATCGGAATCGCGGTCCACGGCCGCAGCCCTTCGCACCCGCGTTGATGGCTTTCGATCACACGCGAGACGTCGTGCAGCGTATCGGTGTATCTGAGCATCGGCAGGAATTCGATTCCCGCCGCGAGTAGCGGTAGATCGAATGCGAAGCACAGGCTCGTCAGCGGATTGATCCAGAGTCGACTGCCCTTGGTGCGATCGCTCGCGTGCGCGTCCCCGAAGCGTCCCTCGATTGCCGCGACGATCGACGTGTGCACGATGCTTGTTGTTTCGGGCAATTCGCGCTGCGCATCGAGCACTGCGTCGCGATACCGCTGCACCTCCGGCATCTCCGGAAGCAGCGAAAACGCCCCGAGAAATCCGCCTGCGCGTGAGACACGCGCGATGTTCTCGAGCACGAGCGCGTGACTCACGCCGTGAAACGCGTCGACGCCGAAACCCACACTCACCAGCAACCGCGTCGCGACGTCGAGCCCGTCGACCGCCGCGATACTCGCCATGTCGGCCTCGGGCGTGCCGAGACCGACCTCGTCGCCGCGCATCAGGCTGTCGGTGCCACCGTCGACGAGAACGATCGCGTCGATCTCGAGATCGGCGCACAGCGCCGCGTACCCGTCACGCAGCGGGCGCACGCCGCTCGGCTCGAACGCGAACACGCGCGCGGACTCCTCGCCCGTCGTCTTCGCCAGCCAGCGGGCGAGTTGTGCTTCGGGGAAGTACGCGGGACCGCGGGTGCTCGCACGCACTTCGACGACAGTGGCCGCCGGGCGAACAGCGTCGAGGTCGCGCAACGACGCGAACGAGAAATTGGCCAGATGCACGCTCACGCCTCGTGCGCGCAGCGCGAAGTAGATCGGCAGTGCGGCGTACACGTCGAAACCGCCGCCAGCCCCGGCAAGCAACACGGAGCGCGAGGTCGCGAGCCGATCGAACAAGGGGAGGGTGCTGACGTTCATGACGACTCAGCGAAGCCTCGCGAAGAATTCCTCGGCGCTCGTCGAACTGCACTGCGCCGGATGGATCTCCGCGACCTTCCAATCTACGAACTCGCGGTCATCGATCAGCGCTCGCGGTTTCGGCAGATACGCCACGAAGCAGTCTTCGATGCCGAGTTCTGTCGCGGCGGCACGCGCGTACTCACCCCCGGCCGTGCTCCACGCGTACAGCGACGCGCCGGCGCGATGCAATTCGCGCACGAGCGCGACAGTCGCCGGAATCGGAATGCGCTTCGTGCCCACGCTGCGAACGAGGGTGTCGTCGATGTCGACGTAGATGGCCCTCGTTTCCATGTCAGGCCCCCGGCGTTCCGTCGGGATGCAGCACGAACGACTCCATCACCATCGGCGGCGTTCCGACTTCGTACGCGGTCACCACGATGTCTCCGTCGGCGCGCTGCCGCACCACGGTGAACCCGTACACCGCGCCGCTGCTCGTTCCGCTCAACGGCGCGCCGCCGTTGCCGACGACGACCGAGTTCGTATTCGTGTGGCGATAGAAGTGAACGTGACCGTAGAGCCGCAACGTGATGCCCCCCGTGCGCAGCGCCAGCGCCGCTTCGATCGGCATGGTGCCCGGCGGAATCGTGTTCGAGGTGGGCGGTTCGTGCGCGACGACGATCGTGTAGCGCTGGTCGGGCAACGCGAGCGCGGTGTCCAGCCACGCGGCCTGCGCGGTGCTCCACGCATTCGGCGCGGTCACGATGAAGTGCGCGTTGCCGAGCGGCGTGGGCGTCGACCAGTCGTAGTAGAGCGTCGGGTGCGTGGGAATCAGGCGCGTGTGGAAGGCCTGCACGAGCGCCGATTCGTCGCCGTTCGGGCAGTTCGACGTCGATGCGGTGGTGCATTCGTGATTGCCCATCGCGTGGAAG
>CBIHQZ010001324.1:0-2357 GCA_966212315.1 uncultured Myxococcales bacterium | reverse complement strand
AGCGGCCACGCGCACCGGGCGACCCGGGATGCTCGTGGTGATCAGTGACTTCCTCGACGGCGCTTCGGGCTTCGAGCGCGCGTTGCGTTCGGCCCGCGCGTCAGGGCACGACGTCGTGCTCGCACAGGTGCTCACGCGTGAAGAGATCGCGCCCACGCTTCGCGGGGACGTGATGCTCGAAGACGCGGAGACGGGCGAGACGATGACGCTCACCGCGGATGCCGACACGATCGAGGCGTATCTCGCGCGGCTCGCAGGGCTCTACGAACTGCTTCGCAAGTGGGCGCGTTCGCACGGCGCGACCTACGTTCGATTCGCCACCGACGAGAAACTCGAAGACGGCGTGCGTCGCATTCTCGACCGGAGGATCGACGCGTGAGCCTGATGCACGTGAAGGGGCTGTGGCTCCTGCTCGGCATCCTGCCGATCGTGCTGCTCTACGTGCTCAAGACGAAGCGCACGAAGATCCGCGTGCCGTCGACGTGGCTCTGGCTCGGCGGGCAGAAGGATCTGCAGGCGCGCTCGCCGTGGAAGAAGCTCACGCGCGAGATGACGCTGCTGTTCGAGCTGCTCGCGTTGGCGGCGCTCGCACTCGCGCTCGGCGCACCCGCATGTCGCGGGCGGACCATCGTCGGGCAGCACGTGGCGATCGTGCTCGATCTCAGCGCATCGATGCAGACGCGCGACGACCGCACGCACCACGCGCGCATCGAAGACGCGCGGGCGACGGCACGACGGCTCGTCGATCAGCTCGGCGCGGGCAGCGATGCGATGCTGGTGGGCGCGGGACGCGATGCGCGCGTGCTGTTCGCGCTCGGCCGCGACCGTTCCGCGCTGCGCAGCGCGATCGATCACGCGAGCGCGCAAGAAGTCGAAGGCGATCTCGGCGCGGGCGTGACACTCGCGATCGACCGGCTCAGGCCGCTCGCCGGCGAACGGCGCGTCTACATCGTGACCGACGGCGCGACCGCGCGACTCGATGCGCTCCACACCGGGCCGATTCCGCTGCAACTCGTGACGGTCGGTCATCCGCAGGACAACGTCGCGATCGTGCGCATGGACGTGCGTTCGGCGCGGCAGGGGCGCGAGGCCGAAACGGTGCAAGCGTTCGCGCTGGTCGCCAATCACGGCGAAACGCCGCGCGATGTGTACGTGACCGCGCATCGCGAGGGTGAGACGGAGGTTGTCGCGTCGCGGCGTCTTCGCATCGAGCCGCATCAACGCGAGCCCGTGCTCCTCGCGTTCCCCGCAGTCGCCACCGATGTGGGTCGCGGGCTGGTCGTCGACGTTTCGCCCCACGACGCACTCGCATCGGACGACGTCGCATACGGTCGCATCCCGCCCGGCGCGCAGCTTCCCGTGGTTCTCGTCGCGAACGGCGACAGCCCGTGGATCTCGCGGGCGCTGGCGTCCGACCCGTTCGTCACGCTTACGCGCCGGGCTACCTCTGCGACCGAGCCCTTCCCCGCCGACGCGCTCGTCGTGTTCGAAGGCGTGTGTCCCGCGACGCTCCCGGCACAGAACGACGTGCTCGTCTTCGCACCGCCGACGGGTCGCTGCGCGGACACCACCGTGCTCGATGCGGTGCAGGGTCCGTCGATCACGTCGTACACGAACACCGACGCGCGCTTTCGTTTCCTCACGATGGACGGCGTGCACTTCGCGTCGGCCACACCGCTTCGTCTCGGCTCGCACGCCACCGAGATTCTTCGTGCGGGTGATCACACCCTCATCGCCGATTCGTCGTCGCCCGAGCGCGCCGTCACGATCGCGGGCATCGACGTAGGCGAGTCCGATTGGCCGCTGCGTGCGTCGTTCGTGCTCTTCGTGCGCAACGTCGAAGAACTCGCGCGAGCCCATCGCGCGCGCGTCGCAACGGGCGGTGGCCGCACGGGTGAACCGCTGCGCATCGCAATGCCGTCGCAAGTGCGCGAGGCCGAGATCGTGACACCGACGGGTCGATCGCGGGTGTCGGTCACAGCGGGCACGGCCGTCATCGGTGAGACCACGCGTACGGGGTTCTATCGTGTGCGCGCGCGCGGCGCGGAAACGCTCGCGCCGGTGAATCTGCTGAGCGACGTGGAGTCGAACCTGCGTACGCCGCCGCTGCACATCGAAGGTGCGCGCGCGCGCGAGTCGGTCGGGCTGATTCGTCCGCACGAAGAACTCGCGCCGTACGTGGCCCTCTTCGCGGCGCTGTTTCTCGCGGCGAATCTCTACTGGCTCACGCGTCGCGAGCGCGCGGTGTCCATGCGGGTGAAGCCGGTGTCTCCGCGAGGCGCGTCGTGATGGCCGCGTTGCGACATCTCGCGGCGAGCCCATACGCGGGCGCGGGCCTCGCGTTCGCGCTCGCGGTG
>CBIHQZ010001323.1:0-2357 GCA_966212315.1 uncultured Myxococcales bacterium | reverse complement strand
AAATCACCGTGCTGGAGCGGAACGCGCCGACCGTCACCTTCGGATGGGGCGTGGTCTTCTCGGACGAGACGCTGGGCTACCTCGAAGAGAACGACCGCGAGTCGCACGAAGAGATCGAGCGCGTATTCCAGCACTGGGACGCGATCGACACGACCTATCGAGGGAAGACCATTCGCTCGGGCGGTCATGGCTTCTCGGGCATCGCGCGACGTCACTTGCTCGCGATCCTGGCGCGGCGCGCCGAAGCGCTCGGCGTGACCATTCGCTGGAACACCGAGGTCGACGACATCGACGCATTGATGAAGTCGCACGATCTGGTGTTCGCCGCCGACGGTGTACGCAGCAAGGCGCGCGCGCGCTTCGCGTCGACGTTCGATCCGTCGCTCGACGAGCGTTCGTGCAAGTACATCTGGCTCGGCACCTCGCGCCTCTTCGACGCCTTCACGTTTCTGTTCGAAGAGAACGAACACGGCATGTTCCAGGTGCACGCGTACCGCTTCGACAAGGAACACAGCACCTTCATCGTCGAATGCGATCCCGATTCGTGGCGCGCGGCCGGACTCGACAAGGCGAGCACCGCGGAGAGCATCGCGTACTGCGAAAAGCTGTTTGCGAAGCATCTGCAGGGCCATCCGCTGATCAGCAACAACTCGTCGTGGATTCACTTCGCGACGGTGCGCAACAAGCGCTGGAGCCACGACAACCTCGTGATCGCCGGAGACGCGGCACACACCGCGCACTTCTCCATCGGCTCGGGCACCAAGATGGCGATGGAAGACTCGATCGCGCTGGCGAAGGCATTCGCGCAGCATCCGGGGCGCGTGCCCGAAGCGCTGGCGGCGTACGAGAGCGATCGCCGGCCGGTCGTCGAGCGAACGCAATGGGCCGCCGAGAGCAGCCTGGCCTGGTTCGAGAACGTGAAGCGCTATCGCGACCTCGCGCCCGAAGCGTTCGTGATGAGCATGCTGACGCGCAGCAAGAAGGTGACGTACGAGAACCTCGCGGTGCGTGATCGTCCCTTCATCGAGCACGTCGCCGATTGGTTCGCGAAGCACTCGAGCGCGCTCGCCCCGAGCGAAGTCACGACACCTCCGCCGCCGCCGATGTTCACGCCGTTCGCGCTGCGCGAGTTGAAGCTCGAGAACCGCGTCGTGATGTCACCGATGTGCATGTACTCGGCGGAAGACGGCACGCCGAACGACTTTCATCTCGTTCACTACGGCAGCCGCGCGATGGGCGGCGTCGGGCTCTTGATGACCGAGATGACCGACGTCGAACCCGAGGGGCGCATCTCGCCCGGATGCACCGGGATCTACCGCGACGAACACGTCGTCGCGTGGAAACGCATCGTGCAGTTCGCGAATAGTCATTCGCGCGCGAAAGTCGGTATCCAGCTCGGTCACGCCGGTCGCAAGGGATCGACGAAGCGTTCGTGGGAAGGGACCGATCAGCCGCTCGATGCAGGGAACTGGCAGATCGTCGCGCCGTCGCCGATTGCGTATCACCCGCACAGCCAGGTGCCGAAGGCGATGGATCGGCGCGACATGGATCGTGTGCGTGACGCGTACATACGCGCGACGACGCTGAGCGAGCAAGCAGGGTTCGATATCCTCGAGTTGCACATGGCGCACGGGTATCTGCTCGCGAGCTTCATCTCGCCGCTCACCAACGTGCGCGACGATGCGTACGGCGGCTCGATCGAGAATCGCATGCGCTATCCGCTCGAGATCTTCGATGCGGTGCGCGCTGCGTGGCCGAAGCACAAGCCGATCTCGGTGCGCATCTCGGCGAACGACTGGGCGCCCGGTGGACTCGTCCCCGCCGATGCGGTGCAGATCGCGCGGACGTTGAAAGAGCACGGCTGCGACATCATCGACGTGTCGAGCGGGCAGACGTCGCCGGCCTCGAAGCCGGTGTACGGCCGCATGTATCAAGCGCCGTTCGCGGATCAGATTCGCAACGAGGCGAAGATTCCGACGATGACGGTCGGCGCGATCAACTCGGCGGATCAGGTGAACACGATTCTCGCGTCGCAGCGCGCGGACCTCGTGGTGCTCGCGCGCGCGCATCTCGCAGACCCGCACTTCACGCTCCACGCGGCCGCGGCGCAGGGATACGCGCCGCAACCGTGGCCGGTGCAGTACATGGCGGCGAAGCCGCGGTGAGTGACCTCACTCGCGCTGGTGAGTGACCTCACCCCCGCTGCCGCGCGCCCCTCTCCCTCGTCGCGCGCCATCCGCGCGCGATGCGCCACGCGACGTCGAGAGAGGGGCTCGAAGAATGATGGCGTGGGGGAGATTGGTGGGGTGGGGGTCACGGCGGGCCGAAGCGGCGAGGGCGCTGCGGGGCGCGCCAGC
>CBIHQZ010001322.1:0-2360 GCA_966212315.1 uncultured Myxococcales bacterium | reverse complement strand
ACGACACCAACACGATCGAACCCGTGCGCGTCGCGCTGCAGCGTTCACTGAGCGGCGATTCGAGTGCTCCCGCCAACGCAACCGCGTCCAATGGCTCCGGTGGCGGAAGCAACGCAGCGGGTGGAGGCGCCGAGATCGACGACCCGAACATTCCGCCGCCGCGCCTCACGGCCGACATGATCTCCGACGGATTCTCCGCGGTGCACGACCAGATGATGCACTGCCTCGACGGAATGACCTCGCGCCCCGCGCAGGTGCGGCTCACGTTCCGCTACGACAGCGAAGGTCACGTCTCGAACGTTCTCGTCCTCCCGGCGTCGCTGCAGCGTTGCCTCGAACCGATCGCGACCGGCGTCACGTTGCGACACTCGCAAACGCTGCGCGACATCGCGACGTTCTATCTCGTCGGGGGAAACTGATGTTTCTCGGCCGCGCGCGGATCGACGGTGCCGACCACAACGTTCGAATCGACGGCGACACGTTGCACGTCCTCGCTGGCGAACTGTGGTCGCCCGTCGAGGCGGGCCGCAGCGTGCCGCGGTCGAGCGCCCGACTCGTGACGCCCCTGCGTCCGGGAAAGGTCGTGTGCGTCGGTCGCAACTATCGCGCGCACGCGAAGGAACTCGGAAACGAGGTCCCTGCCGAGCCGCTGCTGTTCATCAAGCCGCAGACGAGCGTCATCGGTCCGGGCGACGCGATCCAGCTTCCGCCGCAATCACAGCGCGTCGAGCACGAAGGCGAACTCGCCGTACTCATCGGCAAGAGACTCTTTGCTGCCCAAGCACGCGATGTCGCGCCCGCCATCGCCGGCTACCTCTGCGCGAACGACGTCACCGCGCGCGACCTGCAGAAAAAAGACGGGCAATTCACCCGAGGAAAAGGCTTCGACACGTTCTGCCCGCTCGGACCATGGATCAGCACCGAACGCCCGGGCCCCGACGCGACCGTGAGCGTGCGGGTCAACGGCGCGCGGCGACAGCACGGGTACTTTCGCGACATGGTCTTCGGCATCGACGAACTCGTCGCGTTCATCAGCGGCATCATGACCCTCGAGCCCGGCGACGTGGTGCTGACGGGAACTCCCGAAGGTGTCGGCCCGCTCGTGACCGGTGATAATGTCGAGGTCGAGATCGATGGCATCGGAACGTTGCAGAACACGGTCCGTCCGCGCGGCTGACCGCAGCGACTGGCACCGGCGATGCACCGCTTCGACGCAGCGATGCAGTTGATCGAGCGGTCGGAACAGCGAGGGCGAGCATGAGCGACGAATCGAACGACAAACCCGAGAGCAACGCAGCCGAGGACGAGAAGAAGGCCGGCGAGGAATTGCGCGACGGACTTCACAGTCTGTTCAACGCTGCCCGCAAGGTCATCAAGGGTGCCGAGCCCACGGTGAACAACGCGCTCGACGATGCCGAGCGCGTGCTCGAGAAGATCGGGCGCGGAGGCACGCACGTCGCCGGCGAAGTCGGCAAAGAGGTTGCGACTCTCGCCACGAAGCTTGCCGACCGGCTCAAGTCGGTCGCGAATCGGATCGATGGAAACGTTCCGGACGAGCGCACGCCGCCGGATCCTGGTGGAGACGAGCCGAAGAAGCCCTAAGGTCCCCGGGTGCGACGGCAACAATGCGAGCAGCGCGAGCCGACCGCGGAACGCGATGCGCAGAGGTGATGAGCAGTGTTCAAGAAGATCATCGTCGGTGTCGATTTCAGTCAGACCAGTGAACGCGCGGCATCGACCGCGGTGGCGCTCGCGAAGAGCCTCGGCGCCGAAGTCGTGCTCGTGCACGTGATCGCGCCGGGCGCGGACTACGCGGACCCGGCGCGTTTCGTCGCGGAGGTCCGTCCCGCGATCGAAGACCAGCTGCGCGAACGCGTGAAGAAGTTCGGATCGTCCGGCGTGAAAGTCGACTGGGGTGTGGTGGACGGCCGGCCGGCGGAAGAGATGGCGGCGTTTGCGGAGCGCTGGGGCGGTGATCTCATCGTGGCGGGGAGTGCCGGCAAGGGGGCAGTCACGCGCATGCTGATCGGGTCGGTCGCGGAACGTCTGGTGCGCATCGCGAAGGTGCCGGTGCTGGTGATCAATCACGAGTAGCGGGGGCGGATCCGTTTCGGCGACTGCCGAGGGATTCCCGGCGGGTGAACCCGCGGCAACGACTCCGAACCTTCGCCTGCGCGAAGCTCGCAGTGACTGGGAGTTCCCTTCGATCTCTCCGGAAGAGACCGTCGGCGTGTTCATCGCGACATCGCGAGCCTCACGAAGGTGAGGCTTCGGAGTCGTTGCCGCGGCTTTCAGCCGCCGGGCCGGGCGGATCCGTTTCGGCGACTGCCGAGGGATTCCCGGCGGGTGAACCCGCGGCA
>CBIHQZ010001321.1:0-2360 GCA_966212315.1 uncultured Myxococcales bacterium | reverse complement strand
AGGAACGCACCGTCGCGTTGCGCGCGCTCGATCAAGCGATGAGCACGTTGAACGAACGATATCGCCGCGCAGTCGAGATGCGACTGCTCGAGGAACGCCCGCGGGAAGAATGCGCCGAGGCGTTGGGTGTGACGGTAGGCAACTTCGACGTCATCTTTCACAGAGCGCTGGGCGCTCTCCGCAAGGCATATGGTGTGCGATGAGTGAGCACGACGACGACGCGTGGAACCCGGAGGACGGGCCACCTCCCAGCGAGGAAGAGATCGCCGAGGCCCGTGCGGTCGCGGACGCGCTTGCCAACAAGGGTCGGTCCAAAGGCCGTGATCTCGACATCGACGCACTCGTCGACGTCGCGCTGCGGGTAAAAGCCACCGCGCACCCGGACAACGATCGCTCGAAATCCGTCGCGGCCGCTGCGGTGACCGAGGCGCTCACGCGCGCCGACTCGAAGTGGTACCGCACGCGCTGGCGCTGGGCCGCAGTGGTAGCCGCGGCCGTCGTGGGCATCACGGGCATCCAGCTCGCGCAGTTCCGTCCGATGCGCGAGGACTCGGTGCCGAACATCTCGCGCGCAGCCGGGGACGAATTCGGCGGGGCGATTCCCGAGAACGCACGCTCGATGCCCATCGGCCGTCTCGCCGACGCACGCATGCGCGCCTATCACGATGTGCTCTTCCACACCGGAAACGGAAGGCGCTGAGATGAAGCTCCGTTCGTTCTTCGCGATGCTTCTTGTGGTCACGATGTCACTCGGTGCCTGCGACAAGGGGCACGGCAACTCGACGCGCGATCTCGACGAGGCAACGATCGCGATCCTGAACACCGCGCGCGCGCTTCATCACGAAGCCGACGTGTACGAATCGGCCGGCGACTTCAACGCCGCGACGCAGGCGATCCAGCGTGTGCTCGCGCTGCGCATCCCGCCGACGGTCGCCGAAGCGGAGGACATTCGCGTCGATGCGTGGGGACGCCTCGCGGAAATCTCGCTCACCGCCGATGATCCCGACGCCGCGCTCGCGCACGCGAACAGTGGCCTGCAGGACAGCCATCACGAGTCGGTGCTCCGCGCGCGACTTCACCTCGTGCGCGGCCGCGCATTGCGCGCGCTCGCACAGCGGGCGACAACCAGCGGTGACACGACGACCGCGGAGGCGCGGCGACGCGAGGCACTCGATGCGCTCGAGACCTCGGTGGAGATCAATCAACGCGTGTTGAATCAATTGTCCGACGGAGGATCGCGATGACGCGGGCGGCGCTGTGCAAAGGGATCGCGTGGATGACGGTGTCGTTGCTCGCGGGATGCGGCGGTGCGGCGAGTCCGTCGTCGGCCGAGTCGCGCTCGTACTCGAGCGGCGGGACCGCTTCCGAGAGCGCGCCTGCCGCTGCCACCGTGCAGTCCGACGTGACGACGACCCACGCCCCGACCCCGCCGCCACAGGACGTGCCGCGTACGTCGGTCGCGACCACCGGAGGGGGCACGACGATGGAGTCCGGCGAGCAGATGGCCTACTGGCAACACCAGCTCGACCGCGCGTCGCAGAGCCTTTCGACCACTTCGGATTGCCGCGATATCTGCCGCGCGAGTGGCGACATCTGCGTCGCCGCGAACGAGATCTGCGGTCTCACCGGCGACGCCGCCGGATCACCCACCGGTGACGTTCGTTGCTCCCGCGCGCGCAGTGCCTGTGAGGGCGCGACGCGACAGCGCAACGGCTCGTGCCCGGTTTGTCCACGCGACTGACCGCTACGCGCAATGACCTATGCCGCGAACGCGGCGGGTCCACGCGGTCGTGCTAGCGTCGATTCGTGAGCCCCCGGATAGCACTCGCGTCCATCACGTTCGTGGGTCTTCTCGTGTCGAGCAACGCCGTGCATGCGCAGAGCGCGTCGTCGTCCTCGTCACCGCCGATCGCCGATCCGAACACGATCTATCTCGCGCCCCTGACACCTCAAGGGACCGCGTACGGCGCGCCGGCATCGTCGGCACCGCCCTCGTCGGCGGCGCCCTCGTCGCCGTCCCCGGACGCAACGACGGTCGTGCCGCCGAGCGCGCCGGTGCCGGCATGGGCTGCGGGCGCTTCGGGATCGCCGTCATCACCGGCCCCGATCCAGATCACGGCATCCGCCGCGCCGCCGCCGCTTGCACCCGTTTCCAGCGCGTCCGCATTCGCGCCGCCGCTGCCCAGCCCGCGCGCGCGTTTGCTCCGCGAACGTCTGCGCTTGCTCGATACGTCGCTGCCGCCCATGGCAGAGAGCAGCCGTCGGAGCCGCATCATGAACGGCGTGATCCAGATGGCGAGCGGCACCATCATGGGCGCGGTCGGCTTCATCCTTCCGCCCGGCGGTGGCACCGCGGATCT
>CBIHQZ010001320.1:0-2367 GCA_966212315.1 uncultured Myxococcales bacterium | reverse complement strand
CACGAGCGGGTACAGAACGAAGTGCGGGAGTATGCCGTTCACCAGGCCGTAGAACGGGTGATCCCACGCGCCGTGACACGCGGTCGTCTCCAGGCCGCCCGCGCAACTGCGGAGCAGCGACGCGCCCTGACCGAAGTAATTGCAGAGCAGCGCGGGGAACACGACGAGGTACCAGGCGAAGCGGATCGGCCGCTTTCCGAAGTGACCCATGTCTGCGTAGAGCGCCTCGCCACCCGTGATGCAGAGCACGACGCTGCCGAGCACGAGGAAACCGTGGCCCTTGTGAGCAACGAAGAAGCGGATCGCGTGCGTCGGAAAGATCGCGGCGAACACGTTCGGCTGCCGGATGATCCACGGGATCCCGAGCGCAGCGATGGTGACGAACCAGATCAACGTCGCCGGCCCGAACACCGCGCCGACCTTCTCGGTCCCGCGCTTCTGCACGAGGAAGAGTCCGACCAGCACGCCGAGCGTGATCGGCACGACGTACGACTTGAACACCGGCGTCGCGATCTCGAGACCTTCGACCGCGGAGAGCACCGAGATCGCCGGGGTGATCACACCATCGCCGTACAAGAGCGCCGCGCCGAAGAGACCGAACAGCACCAGCGTCGTACGCGCGCGCGTGTCGGCGCCTTGATGCTTCGGCACGACGAGGGCGAGCAACGCGAGGATGCCGCCTTCGCCCTTGTTGTCCGCGCGCATGATGAACGAGAGGTACTTGAGCACCACCACGAACATCAGCGACCAGAAGACCAGCGAGAGAATGCCGAGCACGTTCTCGGGCGTCGGATCCACGCCGTGCGGACGCGTGAAGCATTCCTTCATCGCGTAGAGAGGCGAGGTTCCGATGTCGCCGTACACGACGCCGAGCGCGGCCAACGCGAGGCGCGCGAGATCGCGCGGAGTGTCGGCGCGCGGCGTGTGACTGCTATGAGACGCAACTGAAGCGGTCATGACTGGGGCCGGGTGTACCGCTTTCCGGGGTGGGGGTGAACACCCGTGACGCGCCGCGACGCGTGCGGTGAATGATCGTGCCAGGAAGGATCTTGACTCGTCGCGAAGGCTGCTTACGTGTCGCTCACCGACAGCATCGAGCACATGCCCTCGAAGCCCTTCGCCCGAACGAAGGGACATCGCGAGCGGCGTGAGCGGTGGAGGTTGCGCATGCGTGCCGCAGCCGCTGCCGTGATGCCCACGACTGGCATTGCTCGGCGCAGGCGCACACTTCGGCACGCGACAAAAGGGGATCACGATGCTCAACGGTTGGAACGACTTCGAACGATCGCTCTCGCTTCTCGACGACATGCGCCGCCACATCGACCGCCTCTGGGACGAGTACGACGGACACGAGACCACCACGCCGCTCGGAACCAGCTGGCCGCCGATCAATCTCTACGACACCGGCGACACGCTGCGTGTCGAAGCAGAAGTGCCGGGGCTCGCCGAGCGCGATGTGAACATCTCCGTGCACAACGACTTGCTGATGATCGACGGCGAACGGCGGGTGAAGCTTCCCGATGGATACACCGCGCACCGGCAAGAACGCGCGTCGCTTCGGTTCAGCCGCACCATCGCGCTTCCATGTCGTGTCGATCTCGAGCGCACGACGGCGACGATGAAAGACGGCGTGCTGACCATCACGTGTGAAAAAGCCGCGGACTCGCGGCCGAGGCAGATCGCGGTGAAGGCCGGGTAAGCGCACGCCCGCCACGCCGATCACCACACTTTGGGAATGGAGTGAACGAACCATGAATCAACCCAGCATTGCCAATCGCACCACCCACGCGAACAACGAACGCGTCAGCGCGCAGCGCACCGTCGCTCCGCGCGTCGACATTCTCGAGAACCCTGACGAGTTCCTGATCGTCGTGGACATGCCCGGCATCCAGAAGGAGCAGTTGCGCATCGACCTGGACAAGGGCCAGCTTGTCCTGCACGCCGAACGCTCCGCGAAGGTCAGCGGCGGCAACGTCGTCGCAGCCGAGTTCGGCGCCACCGCGTTCCATCGCGTGTTCGCGATGCCTCGCGGCGTCGATCACGAGCGCGTGTCGGCCGAGTTGAAACAAGGCGTCGTGATGTTGCGTCTGCCGAAGACGCCCGCGTTGAAGCCGCGTCGGATCGAAGTCCGCTCGAGCTGAACGGTGCGATGTGCCGAAGCCCCTGCGAACACGCGGCGCGGGGGCTTCGAGATCGCTTGCCCGCCTCGTGGCGCTATGCTCGATTCGCGTTCATTCCTCGCGGCAGTCGCCGCGATCACGCGGAGCACGGCGTTGAAGATCGTGAGCATCGGCGGCGGCCCGGCAGGGCTGTACTTCGCCATCCTGATGAAGAAACTCGATCCCTCGCACGAGATCACCGTGCTGG
>CBIHQZ010001319.1:0-2367 GCA_966212315.1 uncultured Myxococcales bacterium | reverse complement strand
GCAGGTGTCATGCGTGCACCGCTGGCCGATCGCGCATGTCATTCCGCCGCACGCGCCGACGCTTCCATCAGCGGTGCCATCCGTCACCGAGATGTCGCTCGCGTCGAGGCGGGGCGTGTCGCCGTTGGCGTCGGCGGGCGATCCGTCGCCGGTGCGGTTGCCGTCGCCGCACGCCGCGAGAAGAGCGATGCCGAAAGGAACGAGGTATCGGTTGCGCATGCGCCATCGTACTTCGATGGCGGTGCCGGACGCGCGCCAGTCACGGCGACGACAACAGGTTCGCGCGGGTGGAGCGTGGATTCCACGCGCTCGCGGTATCGGCAGCACCGCCAGGCTGCCGGCGTTCCGACTTTCACTACTGCGCCGCGAAAACCACCGATCGAGCGCCACCGCCCGTGATATTCACGCCCGCATCGTGGCGAACTCCCAACCTCTCAGCGATCTCTTCATCGGCATCGCCGGCATGATCGGCGCCGGAAAGAGCACCCTCGCGACCGCGCTCGGAAGGCATCTCTCGCTCCCGGTCTATTACGAGCCGGTGGAAGACAACGAGTACCTCGCGGACTTCTATCGCGACACCAAACGCTACAGCTTCGCTACGCAGATCTATCTGCTCAACCGTCGCTTTCAGCAGCACCAGGAGATCATCTGGCGCGGCGGCGGCGGCGTGCAGGACCGCACGATCTACGAGGACGCTGTCTTCGCGAAGATGCTGGTCGACATCGAACTCATGGAAGAGCGCGATTACCGCACGTACGTCGCGTTGTTCCGTCACATGAGCAACTTCATGTGCCGACCGAGCGTCATCGTCTATCTCGACGTGAAGCCCGAACGGAGCCTCGAACGCGTGCGCATGCGAACGCGTGACGTCGAGAGCGGGATCACGCTCGACTATCTGACCGCGCTCTATGCCGAGTACGGCCGCTTCATTCAGGACATCGCGCGCACGGTGCCGGTGATCCGTGTCGACTGGGATCGGTTCCGCGACGTCGAAGAGATGGCGTCGATGATCGAGCGCGAATACCTGCATGCGAACTTCCTTCGCACCGTGCAGTGGGAACCCACGCGCGGGTAAGCGGGAGACTCACCGTTCGATGCGCGTGCTGTCAGCGATGCGGCCGCAACCCGCGCGCGCTACGGCGTTTCGAGCAACCGGTCGACGTCCGCGAGCAAGATCACGTTCGCCGATCCGTCCGCGGTGAGACCCGCCCACGGCCGCACGCCGAGCAGCAACGGCGGTAGCGGCCGTACGACGAACTCGCGCGCGCGATCGACCGCGTCCACTCGCCGTCCGATGGCGCCGTCCGTCGAGAGCAGCAACACGATCGGTGGGTTCAGTGTCGACTCGCCTGCGCGCACGCCGAGCACGTCGCGCAACGACACGATCGGGGCTCCCGCGAGTTCTTCCTCGTTGCCGAGCACGCCCACCACGCGATCGAGCGGCAGCGCCACCAGTTCGTTGCCCGCCCGCACGAGCAGCATGCGTTGCGCGAGCTGATGCATCGCGATCTCGATCACGAAGCGCGTGTACGCACCGCGCCGCGTGGTGACCGACACCTGTCCGCCGAGTGCGGTGACCTCGCGGTGCACCAGATCGAGCCCCACGCCGCGACCCGCGGCCGCGTCGACCGTCGTGCGGGTCGTGACGCGCGGAAGGAAGAGCGTGGCCAGCACTGCCTCGGCATCGCCGGTCTGCGAAGCGGTGATGAGGCCCAGTGACTCCGCGCGCACGGCGACCGCCTCGAGGTCAACGCCGGCGCCGTCGTCTTCGATCGCGATGCGCAATCGAGCAGCTTGCACGGACGCGGTCAGTCGCAGCGAGGCACGCGAAGGTTTCGAGCGCGCGAGTCGTCGCGAAGGCGATTCGACGCCGTGCGTGACCGCGTTGCGAACCAGCTGCGCGAGCGGTTCCACCAGACGTTCGGCGAGCGCGCGCGGAATCTCGACCTCGTCCCCCTGCCGCACGATCACGATCTGTTTCGATTCGCTTCGCGCAAGCGTGTCGGCCGCCGGCGCGACTCGATCGAACAGCCATCGCGCGCTCGATGCACCGAGCCGTTGCAACGAATCACGCGCCGCCCCGGCGATGCTCTCCAGCCTGACCGTGCCGGTGAAACCGGTCGGCACGGGCGCCGGCTCCCCCTTGATCGTGATCGTCACGCTGGCGAAGACGTCCGCGCGGCAGGCGGCGTGCGCGGTCATGCCGAGCATGGTGTCCTGATCGATCTTGATGTTCGTGGACCCCGCCTTGGCGACGGAAGGGCCGACGCCGTCGACCGACACGCTGTCCGCGTTCGTCGTCGTCCAGTTGAGCTTGATGGTCTCCCCGGCCGAGACCTCCAGCTTGCTGGCCGTGAGGTCCGCCGT
>CBIHQZ010001318.1:0-2369 GCA_966212315.1 uncultured Myxococcales bacterium | reverse complement strand
GCGCGCCGTTGACCGCACAGATCACGAGCTGCCCGCGCACGACGCCCGAGAGGCCCTTGTCCATGCGTGCCAGGAGTTCGCGCAGACCCGGGCGCCACGAGGGCACGAAGAGCGATTCGAAGAACCCGAAGATCCGATCGGAGGTGAGCAGGATGTACGCCGAGAGCATCAGCGTGATGAAGAAGCCGAACACGCCGCCGACGATGCCGCCCACGATGCCGCGGCCGACTCGCACGATGTCTTCGGTGTGCCCGGCGCCGAGTGCGCGCACGCGGTCCCAGAGTTCGTCGTCGTCGCCGCCGCGACCGCGCGCTTCGCTGCGCGGAATGACACGAATGATGTTGCCGCGGTGCTCGATGGCGACGCCGTCGTTCGGGAGCTGCACGTCGAAGCCGCCGCCGGTACGCGGCGTCACGTGAATGGCGTTGTCGTCGCGCGGCGGTGCTTCGCCCGGCGTGTCGTCGGTGTCGGGAACGCCGTCGGACGGCGGTGGAACGAAGCGCTCGCTGAACGCACGTAGCTGCGGGATCCAGCGGCGAGTGATGTCGTGACGAAGGCGCGGTACTTCGTTGCGCGCGAACGAACGCACTTCGTGAGCAACGCGCGGCGCGGCGAGGACGATGATGAGCGCGAGGCTCGCGACGATGACCACGTAGAGCGAGAGCACGGCCGCCCAGCGCGGAAGCGTGCCCTTGCCGACGCGGATCGCAGTCATGCGGCGCACGACCGGCGCGAGCACGTAGGCGATGACCGCGGCGAGCACGAACGGCACGAGCACCGCGCGGAAGCCGACGATCACCGCGAGTGCGATGGCGCTCCAGAATGCGGTGAAGACGCGACGGCGGCGGCGCTGGGTCTGTTCGGTCAACGGCTCGATCGTGAGGGCGTTCAACGACGCGATCCCTTCCGCGCGGTGAAGTTCTTCGAGGCGCGGCGGGTGCTCGGGGCGTCGGTGTCGGCGCCGGCATCAGCGGGTGCGGGCGATGCGAGCGATCCGAGCGGGACGAAGTACGGGAGAAGACGCGCGTACGTGTCACCGAGCGCTTCGGGCATCACGCGCACGTCGGCGATGACGGGCATGAAGTTCGTGTCGCCGCGCCAGCGTGGAACGAGATGCACGTGGAGATGTTCCGCGATCCCTGCCCCGGCGGCTGCGCCGAGATTGAGCCCGATGTTGATCCCCTCGGCATTGCTCGCGGTGCGCAGCGCGGTCGATGCGTCTCGCACGAGGTCGAAGAGCGCCTGGTATTCCTCGGCGTCGAGACCGACCAGATCCGAAGTGTGGCGTCGCGGCACGACCATGATGTGCCCGGCTGCGAAGGGGTAGCGGTTCAGGATCACGAACGCGTGCGGGCGCGCGCAGAGAATGAACGCTTCGCGAAAGTGCGCCGGGCCGGCGGCCGGGTAATCGCAGAAGATGCAGCCGTTCGACTTCGGCCCGCGGATGTACGCCATGCGCCAGGGCGCCCAGAGTGCGTGGGGTGCGGGCATGCGGGTGTATTAGACGTGCGACTCGGCGGTCGCAAGCCATAGATCCGAGTGCCGAACGCGGGCGCGCTTGACGCTACTGCGCGCGCTGACCGACCCTCGGGCGATGATCTGGCGCGTCAATGTAGCGTTGCTCGCACTCTGTCTGCTCGCTTCGATTGCGTGCGTAGCAGCGCCCGACGAAACGCCGGTCGAGAACATCGACCCGAACACGCTCGCGTGGGTCGCGCCGACGACCGATCAAACGCTGTACGCCGACGATGTCATCACGATGACGGTCTCCACGTCGCACACGGATGCGGTGCAGGTCGAGTTCGCGATCGACGGAACGGTCGTCGGAACGTGCGGCGAAGGGTGTCACGACGAAACCATCTTTGCGTGGGCCGCAGCGATCCACGGCGCCGGGATGCATACGCTGACGGCATCATTTCGCAACGCGAGCGGGGCGACGATCACCGCCACCCCCAGCGCCAGCGCGGTGAGGTAGAAGACCGCTAGCGACGCATCCTCCGGCAGGGCGCGGGTGCGGGCGAGCAAGGTCGACAGCCCGGCGACGATCAGAGCGGCGATCAGCGCCCCTGCGGTCAGCGCCGCCGGGTCATGGCCGACGGTCAGGTAGGCGATGGCGATGCCGGGCAACAGGGCGTGACTGAGCGCGTCACCGATCAGGCTGACCCGGCGAGCGATCAGAAGCACGCCCAGCGGCGCCCCGCCAAAAGCCAGGGCCAGGCCGCCGGCGACGGCGCTCTTGAAGGCGGCGTCGTGCAGCAGGTCCGCGCTCATGCGGCGTGCTCGATGTGATGGTGGCAGAGGTGGGCGTCCTCGGCCCAGCCTTCGGAGAGCAGGCTGGCCTGGCGCAGGCGATCGTCGGTGAGCACCTC
>CBIHQZ010001317.1:0-2369 GCA_966212315.1 uncultured Myxococcales bacterium | reverse complement strand
TTCGGGAACGCGTAGCGCATCCCTTCGATCACCTGGAACATCGACAGGTCGACGTAGCTCACCGCGTCGCCGACGAAGTGCGCGCCGCCGTTCTTCTCGAGCACGCGTTCGAAATAGCCGAGAAACTTCGGCACGCGGTCTTTCAAGAACGAGAACGTTCGTCGCGACGCTTCCGACTTCTGTTCCTCGTAGTACATCGACGACGCGATCGGGTGATGCGTCTCGTGCACCTCGGCGACGAAGTCGGTGATCTGCAGTTGCATCTGTTGCGCGCGGAGTCGCAGCGTTTCGTCGGCAGGAACGAGTCCGAGCTTCGGCCCGAGATACGCGAGCACCAGCGCGGTGTGCCCGACGATCACCCCCCCGTGTTCGAGAAACGGCGGCGCGAAAGGCTCCAGCGCCTCACCCGGGTTCTTCATCTTTCCGATGATTGCGGGAATGCCCCCGCCCTCGCCTTCGGGACGGCGCGCCACATCGACGTACGACGCACCGGCGTCCTCGAGTGCGAGGCGGACGAACTCACCGCGACCTTGGATGTGGGGCCAGTAATAGAGTTTGAACTCGGGCGTGTCGCTCATGGGGCGCGAGCGTTTCAAGACCCGCTTGCAGCGTCAATGCAGCGCGGTCAGGGACGGGCGGTGACGATCCAGACGGCGGCCGGCATCACGACCCCGTCGCCTTCGACGAAGAACGGTGCCAGCGCGGCGCGTACGGCTTCGAATGCGCGCGGCGCGACGTCGGCGGGTGCTTCACGCAACGCGACCGCAGCCGGGCCGAATTGGATGGCGAATGCCGCGGTGTCGTCGAGCGATCGTCCCACGCCGAGGGAGAGCTTCGTTTCGTGCGACGCGATGTCGATGTCGCGGAAGCCCGCGCGCGTGAGGATGTCGCGAACGCGCGCACGGTCGTCGAACGCAAACGGCCCAGCGGTTCCCGGGGGAGGGCGCGGCGGCATCGTGACGAGCGGCGCGACCGCCTTGCCGGGGACCTCCATCCACGGGTTCGTCTCCAGCGGCTGCCAGCAGCAGAACGCAAGGCGTCCGTCGGGGCGCATCGCACGGCGGATGTTGGCGAACGCCGCGGCGGGATCGTCGAAGAACATCACGCCGAACCGCGAGAACGCGAGGTCGAACTCCGCCGGCTCGAACACGTGCGTCTGCGCGTCGCTCTCGAGCAGCCTGATGTTGTTCACCTGCTCGGTCATCGCGCGTTCGCGAGCGCGTGCGAGCATGGGTGCGCTGATGTCGACGCCGAGCACCGAACCCTGACTCGCGCGCCGGGCGAGTTCGAGCGTCGTGCCGCCGCAGCCGCATCCGATGTCGAGCACCCGCGCGTCGTCGGGAATCGGCACGTGGTCCATCACTGCGCGACCGAAGGGACGCAGCTGTTCGTCGAGACGCTCCTGCATCGCGACCCACTTCGCGCCCGATGACTCGTTCCAGTACTTGATCTGATCTGCATTGCTGGCGGTGGAATTCATGGCGCGGCGATGATGACCCACGAACACTCGCGGCGACACTCGGCACATGGCGGTTCGCGTTGGCGATTGACGCGGGACGGTGGTGCGCTTCCAACTCCTCGCGTGTCGAGTTCGCGATCCACTCCACCGACCGCGCCGCGGGCCGCGCTCCTCGCCACGCTCGCGCTGCTCTACACCGCGCAGGGAATTCCGTTCGGCTTTGCGAGCGAGTACCTCCCGGTGTTGCTGCGCGAGGCCCATTACTCACGCACCCAGATCTCCGCGGTGTTCTGGCTGCAGCTCCCCTGGCAGCTGAAGTTGCTGTGGGCACACGTTCCCGATCGCCCCGAGGTGCGTCCGCACGCGCGTGGAATCCTGCTCGCGCTGCAGCTCGCGCTGGCGTTCCTCGTCGCCGCCTATGCGCCGTTCGACGTGCGCACCGAAGCGATCCCGTGGTTCGTACTCACCGCGCTCTGTGCGCTGGTCGCCGCGACGCAGGACACCTTCGTCGATGGCCTTGCGGTGCGTGCCCTCACGAGCGCGGATCGCGGACTCGGCAATGTCGCGCAGGTCGCTGGCTATCGCCTCGGAATTCTCGCCGGCGGCGCGGGGCTCTTGCTGGTGGTCGATCGACTCGGTCAGGTGCCGACATTGATTGCGTGCGGCGCCATCATCGCGCTCAGTGGCTTCGGCGCGTTCGCACTGCGCGATGCGCACGCCGAAGAACGCGTGGCCGCTCCGGTGCAGACCGATCGACGCAACGCACTCGCGCACGTCCGCGCGCTCGCCCGGCATGTGCTCGCGCGCGATGCACGCGCGGTGGTGCTGGTCGCGGTGTTCTACAAACTCGGGCCACACATCGCCGCGGCACTGATCAAACCCATGGTGGTCGACGCACACTGGTCACGTC
>CBIHQZ010001316.1:0-2370 GCA_966212315.1 uncultured Myxococcales bacterium | reverse complement strand
GTCGCGCCCGTGCCGATGGCCAACGTACCCGAGGCACCGGCTGGTGTGCGCCGCGGCGCTGGCACTCCGGCACGCCGCGCAGCGATCGCTCGCCGCGGTGTCGCCCCGAGCGCGGCGACTTCGCAGCCGGCACCGACTGCACCGGCAACGCCTGTCGCATCGCCGACGCCCGGTCGGCGCAGTGGAACGCCGAGTCCGATGACGGAGTTCGAGTGAACCCGACGTCTCGCGTCTCTAACCACCAAACGAGAACCAGCTAATGAGAGTGCATCGCCACCTGCTCGGGACGATTTTCGTGTTGTCGCTTTCGTCCCGCGCCGCATACGCCCAGACCGATCCGCTGCTCGATCAAGCCCGCCAGCACTTCAATCGCGGTGTCGAACTGATCAGCCAGGCGCGCTGGAACGACGCGATTCGTGAGCTGCAAGCAGCACGTGCCGTGCGTCCCACGCCGTCCGTGATGTTCAATCTCGGGCTCGCGCAGCGTGCAGTCGGCCGCGCGCGCGAAGCCATCGTCTCGTTCCGGCAGTTCGTGCAGCTCGCGGGGCCGTCCACCGACGCCGCGCGTCGTGCCGAGGCCGAGCGATACATCAACGAACTGACGCCGAGCCTCGCGCACCTGCACTTGCGCCGCTCGCCCGCCGATGCGCTCGTCACAGTCGACGAAGAGCGCGTTCCATCCGGCGTCGCAACGCTCGAACTCGATCCCGGTCGCCATCACGTTCGCGCCACCGCGCCCGGGTACGCCGAAGAGGTCGACGACATCACCGTCGAGCCCGGCGGTGAAGCCACGATCGGACTCAATCTCGTTCGCACCAGCGATCGCGGGCACGTGCGCATCGAGAGCAATGTTGCCGGTGCGATCATCCGCGTCGACGGTCACACGCGCGGCGAGACCACGGTCGACGAAGACATGGGGCCCGGGCACCACGTGATCGAAGTGACGGCGCGCGGCTACCAGCCGTTCCATCGCGAGTTCGATCTCGTCACCGGCGGCCACGAGCGCGTGCAGGCGCGGCTCACCGCGGAGTCCAGGAGCGTGGCCAGCAGCCCGCTGTTCTGGATCGGCGCCGCGGTGGTCGTCGCGGGAGGCGTCGTCGGCGGCGTGCTGCTCTTTTCGCATACCGAAGACCCGTATTCGGGCGGTCTCGGCACCGTGACCACGGGCATCCAGGTGAACCGATGAGTACGCGCATGCATCTCTTCTCCGGCGCGTTGCTCGCGGGCGCGCTCGTCTTCGGCGGCTGCGTCCATCCGCGCACCGAGATCGTGTTGCGAATGCGCACCGACATGACCCAGGGACCGAGCGCGGAACTCACCGCGGTCCACGTGCGGGTCACGCGCGATGGCGAGAGCACCGCACGCTTCGATCATGTCTTCGTGCTCGGCACGGGCGACTCACCCACGATGCTCCCGAACGAACTCGGGCTCGTCGCCGATGGGCACAACGACGCGCACCTCACGGTCGATGTCGACGCGCTGCACGGCGACGCGGTGATGGTCTCGCGCCATGCCCACGTGGCCTACGTACCCGAACAGACGCTGCTGCTCGATCTGTTCCTCGCGAAGCGATGCAGCGATCCCGCGTCGCCGTCGTGCCCCGAAGGACAGAGCTGCGGCGCCACCGCGTGCGAGCCCGACGAGCGCCCGACGCTCCCCGCGTTCACTGCGAGCGACGGCGGCGAGGTCGACGACACCGTCACCGCATTCGATGCGAGCACCGATACGAACAGCGATGTGCGTGTCGATGCGCCGCGCGACACGCCTCGTGATGCGCCGTGCACGGCGGTGTGTCACTCGGAGTGCACCGACCTCTCGACCGATGCGCACAACTGCGGCGCGTGCGGCCACGACTGCACGCTCCTGCCGAACGCGACGGACAGCGCGATGTGCGCGGCTGGCGTGTGCGGTTTCCCGGCTGGTGCGTGCGCCGCGGGCTTCGCGGACTGCGATTCGCGACCCGACACCGGTTGCGAAGCGGATCTCTCGCAACCGGCGAATTGCGGTCGCTGCGCCAACGCGTGCGTGGCACCGAGTCCGTACTGCGTGGGTTCGAACGGCACCTTCACGTGCTCGAACCAGTGCATGTCGGCGACGCCCGTTCAGTGCGGCGCGCTCTGCGTGGACACCGCGACCGACCCGGTGAATTGCGGCGGCTGCGATCACGTGTGCACCGGCGCTGCGAACGCGACGCCCACGTGCGCCGGCAGCGTCTGCGGCTTTCGCTGCAACATGGACTTTCATCTGTGCGCGGCCGCGTGCGTGAGCGACACCGCGATCACGAGTTGCGGGACGAGTTGCTCGCCCTGCAGTCCACCCGCATCGCACGGCCGCGCGACGTGCGACGGCACTGCGTGCGGCATCTCGTGC
>CBIHQZ010001315.1:0-2376 GCA_966212315.1 uncultured Myxococcales bacterium | reverse complement strand
CGCGGATTGCGGATCATCGAGTCGAGCATCTGCGTCGCGGTGATCACGATCTTCCCGGCGCGGTTGATCTTGCGAATGGCTTCTTTCTGAACGAGCGGAACCTTCTCGCTCCCCATCTCCACGCCGAGATCGCCGCGCGCGACCATGAGTCCGTCGCACGCATCGACGATCGCATCGAGCTGCGCCACCGCCTCGGGCTTCTCGAGTTTCGCGATCACCGGAATGTTCCCCGCCAGCGCTTTGCACTCGGCGATGTCCGCGGCATTTCGCACGAACGAGAGCGCGAGATAGTCGACGCCGATCTCTTTCGCGAGCACGAGATCGCGGCGGTCCTTGTCGGTCAGCGCGGGCGTCTTCAGCGTCGCGCCGGGAACGTTGATGCCTTTCTTGTCCGAGAGTTCGCCGCCGACTTCGACACGCGTGACGATCGCCGGCGCGCGCACTTCCTCGACGCGCAATCGCAGCAGGCCGTCGTCGAGAAGAAGGACGTCGCCCACCGCGAGATCGTCGGCGAGTGGATACGTCATGCTCACGCTGTTCACGTCGCCGGGAACGTTCTCGGTGGTGAGCGTGAAGCGCGCGCCGGGCACGAGTTCGACGGGCCCGTTGGCGAAGGTGCCGGTGCGGATCTTCGGTCCCGAGAGATCGCCGAGGATGGCGACGATGCGGCCGACGTCGCTCGCCACGCGTCGCACCAGCGCGGCGTTGGCGCGATGCTGTTCGGGCGTGCCGTGCGAGAAGTTCAGCCGGATGGCGTCGACGCCGGCGCGAAAGAGCGCGGCGAGGGTGTCGGCGTTGGCGCTGGCGGGGCCGAGCGTGGCGAGGATCTTTGCGCGTCGCATGGGCGTGAAGAGTACACGCGGTGCTCCCCGGCGGCTGAAGCCACGGCAACGCGCCCGAAGCCTCACCTTCGTGAGGCTCGTACTGGAGCGGTGGTGAATCAGTCACTCCGCGAGAACGAATCCCGCGGTCGCTGCGAGCTTCGCGCAGGCGAAGCTTCGGAGCCGTTGCCGCGGGTTCACCCGCCGGGATCTTCGCTGAGAGGCGTCCCGAATCGCTACCCCTCGCCCGCGACCGCACCGATCTCGGGCGTCGTCCCCGGGCGCGGCACCCAATCGAGATCCGGGCCTTCGTCCGCGGGAATCACCACCGGCGTTCCGTCGAAGCGCAGACGCTTGCCGGGCAACAGGAACGTCTTGAACACGTACGCGAGCAGGCTCTTCTGCTCGAGGCGCGGGTCGATCTTGCCGTGGATGCGTTCGGCATGCGCTTGCTGGAGCAGACTCCAGTGCAGCCCCGGCTCGTCGTGGTGGATCCCGTGGAAGCCGTTGTTGAACGTGAACCAGTTGAACAAGCGCCCCACGAAGTTGCGCGAGTGATTGTACGGGTGCGACTGATCGCATCCGTCGTGCTGCAGGTAGTTCACCGCGGTGATGCCCCACACCGCGAACATGTGCGGCACGAAGATGATCACCAGCGCCTTGCGCCAGTCGATCCCGACGAGCACCAGCTTCGAGCCCCAGCAGAAGATCGTCTCGAGGACGAACTGCCGGTACCACGACGGCTGCCGCTCTTTCATCACCTTCGCGTAGCGCATGTTCCCGCCCGTCACGTCGAAGGCGACGCGCGGAACGAAGAGCATGAAGTTCAGAAGGTTCCAGCCGGTGTCGACCTTCGTACTGCGCATCACGTCGCGACGCTCTTGCGTGTACTTGTGATGGCTGAGGTTGTGACCGGGCACGAACTCGCTCACCGGGAATCCGTACGAACACGTGAGCGCGATCTGGAAGGCGCGGTTCATCGCGCGGCTCTTGAACACCGGCGAGTGCAGCGTGTTGTGCGTGATCACCGCGGCGATCCAACTGACCGCGCAGGTGAGGACCACGAGCGCGACACGCACCGGCATCGCGAGCACGGGTGCGGCGATCCATTGGTACGCGACGAGGGCGTAGTACGAGGCGATGAAGACGAGGGTGCGTCGATCCGCAGCGAATCGGAGCATGGGTGCGCGGGTTTGTAGCGCGCACCGCGCGGGATGACCAGCAAGCGACCGCGCGTAGGAAACGTGCCGGGTGCGCGAGAAATTACGCACTCGGTAATCGCGCGCGAAGTCGCTACTCCCCGAACTTGAGAACGCCTCGCGCGATCAGGAACGCCACCAGTGCGCCGAGGATGGACGTGATCATCGCGGGAAGAACGATGGTGTCGATGGCACGGCGGACTTTGTAATCGCGCAGGATGCTCGGGTCGTACGCGCGCGCCGATCCGTGGTCGGCGAGCCAGGTCTCCATCGCGCTCTTCGCGACGTCGGCGTGGTCGAACATGGTGGTCGCGAGGCCGTAAGCAATGTGAGTTTTAATCTTAGCAAGGGAGAAG
>CBIHQZ010001314.1:0-2381 GCA_966212315.1 uncultured Myxococcales bacterium | reverse complement strand
ACGACGTCGGGGGAGGGCATCCCTCGAGCGCCGCGAGGGCGAGCGCGAACCCGAACGCCGTCACGGCCGCGCGCGCGTTCATTCGCTGCTCCCGTCCGTCATCGCGTCGAGGCCGCTCTCGGCGGACGCATCGCGCGTACCTCCGTCCATCGAGCACGCGTCGATCCACGCCTGGCGCAGATCGGGACGCGTCTCGGGATCGATGCCGCCGACGTGCAACGCGTACTCGCGATGCGCGCGATGGCCGCGAAGGTCGTCGATGTCTGCGATCAACACGACGTCCTGATCCATGGCCGTGCAGTAATCGAGCGGGTTCGTGTCATCGAGGAGCACCACGCGCTGCGCCTGCAGTTCGAAGAGCGAGTGGTCGTTGAGGTCTTCACTGAACGGAAGTCGGAACCGGACGAACCCCACCTGATGGCAGGTCGCGGCGATCACGAAGCGCAACGAGACGAGCGGATTGGTGGGGTCGAATCCACGTCCGCGCAGCGCAACGACGATGTGCTGCAGCCCCTGCGCGCCGGGCGCGATCCACACCACGTCGGCGGGCGCGAACGCGCGGTAGTTCTCGAACGTCCCGTCACGCCCGTATCCGGCGACGAGATCGGTCCCGCACGCGGATTCGTTGCGCCCGAGAACCGGGCAGGTCCCGCCCGCGTCGAGCGTCACCGCGGAGTCGACGCAGGCCATCACGTCGGTCTGCGCATCGCCGCCGTCGGCGGGGGGTGGAGGGCTGCACGCGGCTACGAGAGCGACCGACGAGACGAGTGCGACCCGGGACGAATTCAACGCTCGGACCGGCGTTCGTCGGCGCGACGGAGCAGCGCGGCCATTCGTTCGGCGGGAACGAACTGCGTCTCACGCGCGATCTCGTGACCACTCGCATCGATCACCACCACCGTCGGCAGTGCGCGCACGTTGAACTGCGAACGCAGCTGGTCGTAGTTCGCCGGGGGGTTGTCGTCTTCGTAGATCTTCACCGACACGAAGCGACCCTCGCTCGCCGCGCACGTAACCTGCGGCGCGCGGAACGTGATGTGCGCGAGTTCTTCGCACGCCGGGCACCAGGTCGCGCCGAAGTCGATCACCATCGGCCGACCCTCGCGACGCGCCAACGCCTGCGCCGCGGCCGGATCACGCTGCCAGTTGATCTCCGTGCACGCCGCACCGTTGCCGCCCGAGTGCCCCGCCGAAGGCTCGTACCCGAGTGCCCACACCGCGCCGAGCGACGCGATCGCGATCCCCGCGAGCTTGCGCACGCGCTGATGCCACGCGCCTTCTTTCAGATCGAGATGGATCGCGCCGAGTGCGAGCCCCGCGACCACCATCGCGCCGGCCACCCACATCGCCGCGTTCAAGATCGCGCGCGGCGGCGACGCGAGAAACGGAATCGCGCGTCGCAGGTACCAGAAGCCCACCACCACGAGCACCAGACCGAACACGCTCTTCACGTAGTTCATCCAGCGCCCGGGCTTCGGCAGGCCGACCGAGAACGTGCCGACGAGCCAGAACGGAAGCCCGAGTCCCATCGAATACACGAGCAATGCGCCCGCGCCGCCGACGGCGTTCTTCGTACGGAAGACGTAATCGAGAATGCCGACCAGACCCGCGGTCGCACACGGCGCCGCGATCGGTCCGGTCGCGAGGCCGATGAGAAACGCCCCCTTCAGTCCGAGCCCGCCGATCGCGGCGAGGCGGTTCTGCACCGAGCCGGGGAGCGAGATCTCGAAGAGGCCGAACATCGACGCGGCCATCGCGAACATCAGCGCGGCTTCGAACAGCTGAACGCCGAGCTTGCCCGCGAGCGCGCCCGCGACCGAGCCACTCAATCCCGCCGCGAGTCCGAGCGGCACGAACATCGATGCGATGCCGGCGACGAACGCGGTCGACAACGCCATCGCGCGCCCGCGGGTCTCGTTGCGCGCGCCGAACACCGACACCGTGATTGCGATCATCGGATAGACGCAGGGCGTGATGGCCGTTGCGAGTCCAACGAGAAACGCGGCGGGGAGGGCGGCGAACCAGCCGTGCGCCTGCAGCGACGAGGTGAAGAAGTCCGCGCCCTCGGCGTGGGCCAGCAGCGGCGCTGCCAGCAGAGCGAGGAACACGGGCGAAGCGATGCCGAAGCGGCGGAGCGTGCGGCTCATGTGCGGTTTACGTGGTGCGCGCAGCGTGGGTTACGGGCCGACGCGCGGTGTGGGGATGGTGTCTCTCGCGAACCGTCAACGCAACCATCGCGAACGGCTGGCCGTTGAATCTATCGAACGCGTGGACCGTCCTTCGGCGGGGCGGTATCTTTCGCCGCGATTCGCGTCCCCTCCCTGGAGGAACATTTCCGATGCGCAAGGTCCTGATGGTTTTCTTCGTCGGCTTCACCGCCA
>CBIHQZ010001313.1:0-2384 GCA_966212315.1 uncultured Myxococcales bacterium | reverse complement strand
TACGGCCTGGGTCCGCGCTCCGATGGTCCGCGCACCAACTACCGGCTCACGCGCCGCGAAGCACACGCGTTCGCCGCGTGGGATCCGACCACGCACTTCAGCCTCGCGCTCGACACGTTCTATCGCGCGGAAGACACCGGCGACGGGCGCGATCCTCCCATCAGCACGCGCTTCCAAGGCCAGGACGTGGTGCCCGGCCTCGGCTCGCTGCAACTGTTCATCGCCGACACGCACGTCACCATCGACTCGCGTCACGACCGATTGGGCCCGAGTGGCGTGCGGCTCGATGTGGGTGGTCGCTACGCGGTCGATCCGTTCAACCGCGAGATCCAGTTCGTCCAGGGCGAAGCGGAGCTGCAAGGCGCGATCGAAGTCATTCATCCCGATCGCGCACTCGTCGCGACCGTGTACGTGGCCGACTCGCAGCCGCTCGGCAGTCAGTCGATTCCGTTCACGCACCAGATCTTTCTCGGCCGCGATCGCCACGAAGGGTTTCTGTACGGGCGCTTCATCGGCGAGAGCGCGGTGCTCGGCACGCTCGCGTGGCGTTGGCCGATCTGGGACCAGATGGACATGTTCATCCAAGGCTCGGTCGGCAACGTGTTCGGCCGGCACTTCCAGGGTTTCGATCCGCGCTTGTTCACGGGCTCGCTGGGCGTTGGCCTCCGAACGCGATTGGACAACGCGTCCGCGATGCAACTCATTCTCGCCGCGGGGACCAATCGCTTCGACGAGCCGTTCGGCATCGAGGGCGTGCGCTTCCTCGTGAGCGTGGAGCCGGGTCTCTGAACCATGCGCCATCGCCATCACGCACGATCGCTCTCGATCCTCGTCGCCGCATCGTCGCTCGGGTTCCAGTGCGCGCCGCCGCCACGATTCGCACTACGCGCGACGGTCGCCCACGATCCGGACACGCAGCCGCTCGCACATCGTCCCGCGCGCCGCTCGGATGCCGACGTGCCATGGGCCGTCGATGCGCTCGTGTTGCGCCCGGTCTCTCACGCGCTGCGCTTCGAAGCCGCCGGCGCCGCACACAACGTGAACGCACTCGACGAAGTCCCCGACTCGTCGTGGTTCACCAATCGCGCACCCTCACCCGCCGAAGCGGTGGCAGGCCCGTGTCGCGAGCATGAACCGCCGCGCGCGCCGTTCACAGTGGTGAGCGCGAAGGTCGGTGGCTACACGCCCGGCTTCTTCGTGCGCGATGCCAACGGGCGCCGCTTCGCGCTCAAGTTCGATCACACCGCATGGCTCGCGCCCGAACTGAGCACGGGTGCAGATGCCATCGTGTCGCGGCTCTACTGGTCGATCGGTTACAACACGCCTTGCAATCGCGTCGCGCGCATCACCGAGAGCGACCTCCAGCTCGATGCAACCGCGTACTACGTGAACGACATCGGCGCGCACTCGCCGCTTTCTCGAGAGCGCTTCGTGCAGACCATGGCCCTCGTGCCGCGGGCGCTCGACGGCTCGATGCGCGTCGGATTGAGCGAATTCCTCCCGGGCGAACCGATCGGCCCGTGGCCGGCGATCGGCGTGCGCGACGACGATCCGAACGATCGCATTCCGCACGAGCACCGGCGCGAGTTGCGCGGCGAGCGTCTTCTCGCGGCGTGGGTGAATCACTGGGACGCGCGCGAGCCGAACGCGCTCGATACGTTCGTTCGCGACGGCAATCACGGACACGTCGCGCACTGGATGATCGACTTCGGCGACACGCTCGGCGGGCCGACGGGCGAACGCCATCGCGCGCCGCGTCTGGGCTACAGCCATGTCATCGACGTCGGTGAATCGCTCGCTCGGATGTCCACGTTCGGGTTCTATCACCCGGTGTGGGAGGGGCTTCGCATCGATCCGCGTACACCGTCGCTCGGCTACTTCGACGTCGACCACTTCACGCCGGAAGCATGGCGCCCGTGGCTTCCGCTACCGCGCTTCGACAACGCATCGGATCAGGACATGGCGTGGATGGCGCGCCGCATCGCGCATGTCTCGACCGCACATCTCGAAGCGTTCGTCGCCGAAGCGCACTTCAGCGAGCCGCAAGTCGCGCATCGTCTCGTCGAGATCATGCTGGGTCGCCGCGAGCGATTGCTGCGATGGTCGTTCGAGCGAGTCTCTCCGCTCGCAGACTTCACGATGCGCGATCGCGACACCGTGTGCGCCACCGATCTCGCAGTCACCAGCGGCATCGGCGACGACCGCGTGACCCGATTGACGGCCGATCTCCGCACCGGGACGCACCTGCACGCCGCCTCGCGCGCACCCGACTTCGTGCCGGGAACGAGCCGCGGCATGTTCTGCGTGCGCCTCCCGCACGACGCGCCGAGCGACGCCCCCGACGACGCGCCCGCCCGCTATGCGGTGCTCGATCTCACCCGCGC
>CBIHQZ010001312.1:0-2387 GCA_966212315.1 uncultured Myxococcales bacterium | reverse complement strand
ACGCAGCGCGAGGACACATTCGTGACCAATGCTCAGGCGGCAGCCGGGGTGAGGTTCCCTCGACGCGCGTTCAGCTTCCCTTCGCGAACCGCACCACCGCACGCGGCGCCGGCACCATGCTCTTCTCGACCCACGTCGCGGTGTAACGCCCGTTCGGCCCGTCGACCGTGTTGCCCTCCGGCGTGATCGATCCACGCCGCACGTGCTGCAGCGAGATGTTGCGAAGGAACGCGGCGCCGTCGTTCGGATCGACGCCCGGCGCGATCACGATCTCGCTGTCGCGCAGCATGAATCGGTCCATGCCGACGGTGTCCATCAACATCCCCTGTTCGCCCGCGAGACGAAACAAGCGCACGTGGGTGAGCAGCTCCATCGGCGGAATGGACTTCGCGCGCGCGTGATCGAGCACCGCGTCGACCTCGTCACGCGGAAGAATGACTTCGCCGTTGGGATCGAAGAGCGCGAGCGCGTGCGGAAGATCCATCACCCGGCGCGCGAGCGAGAGAAGCGTGTCGATCTCGGCAAGCGTCTGCCAGTCGGCCGGAATCACCTTCGCGTCGCCGCCAGCACCCACCACGTACGAAGTGCGCAAGCGCACGAACGCACGATGCCGCGTGACCATGTCCTTCGCGCCCGGAAACGCGACGGCCTGCATCGCTGCACGTTCGAGATTGCCCGGAAACACGAGCGGGCCGAAAGCGCCGAGCCCCCACGCGCCGAACAGATCCGGGTCGTGCTCGGGGTTGTTCATCTTGTCGGGCCAGCGCGAGCCGAGCACGTCGATCAAGACGGTGCCGTTGTTCTTCTCGTCGAAACGAACCAGCAGTTCGTCTTTCGCGCGCAGCCACGACGGCGAAGGGTTCTTCACGCGCGCGGGCTTCCAACTCGAGAGCACGCGCGCGACATCGTCGATGGCGGGCGCGCGTTCGAAGAGGATGGTGGTGCTCTGGGTGAATACTCCGCGCGGCATGGCGGGCGGAGTTATAGCCGAACGCGCGGGCTCAGCGCGGCAACGACGCAACCTCGGCGATCGAGCGCAGTCCGGCGGCTGCGAGGCGCGCGCTCAGCCCACGCACCAGGGCACGCGCGAAGCCGGGGCCTTCGTAGAGAAACGCGGTGTACACCTGCACCAGCGATGCGCCCGCGCGCAGCATTTCCCACGCATCGTCGGCCGACTCGATGCCGCCCACGCCGATGATGGTGAGCTTCCCCGCGCTTCGTTCGTGTACGCGGCGGATCACCGCGAGTGAACGCGCGCGCAGCGGACGGCCGCTCAGTCCACCTGCGCCGATGGCGGTCACGCGATCGGTCGGCGTCGCGAGCGCGAGCGTGTCTCGTGCGACGGTGGTGTTCGTCGCGATGATTCCGCTGAGCCCCGCATCGAGCGCGTAGTCCACGACCGCATCGATGTCATCGTCGGCCAGATCGGGGGCGATCTTCACGAGCAGCGGGGGCGGCTGTGGGAGCGCGGCGAGCACGTGTTTCACCGCGTCGACGATCGGTCGCAGTGCTTCCACCGATTGCAACGAGCGCAACCCCGGCGTGTTCGGCGACGACACGTTGATCACTACGTAGTCTGCGAACCGCGCGAGCCGGCGCGCGCTCTCGGCATAGTCCTCGGCGGCGCGATCGAGTTCGGTCACCTTGCTCTTGCCGAGATTCACGCCGAGCCGAAGCCCGCCATCGCGCGGATGTGCCGCGAGCGAACTCTCCACCGCGGTCGCACCTGGATTGTTGAACCCCATGCGGTTGACCACGGCGTGATCGGCAGGGAGACGAAACAAACGCGGCCGCGGATTGCCCGGCTGTTCGTGCGCGGTGACCGTGCCGACTTCGACGCCCGCGAAACCGATCGCACCGAGTGCGTTGTACATCTCTGCGGCCTTGTCGAATCCGGCCGCGAGCAGCACGGGCGACGCGAAGCTCGTTCCCAGTGCGCGCACTTCGAGCGACGGCGGCGGCGCGAAGCGCACGAGGCGCCGGATCCACGCGATCCGCTGCAAGCAGCGCAGAAAGAAAGCGGCCATGGCGTGCGCCGTTTCGGCATCGAAAAGAAACAGGATCGGTCGCAACAACGCGCGGTAGATCACGCGCACCGCGTGCCACGGCGACGCGCGGTTCGTCAACGCTCGCCGATCGGTGCGAGCAGCGCGATCCATCCGTCGAGCGGCACTCGCGCGGGGAGTTCGCATCCTGCGATCCACACTCGTCCGCGGCGGCGGCGAGCGACGCGCTGCACGAGGGCGACGAACGGCACGCGCGTGGCGGCAGCGCGTTCGGGCGGAATGCGTGGAACCCGGGCGATGCGCGTGCGAAGCCAAGGGTGTCCGTCGTCGTCGCAGAAGTTCTCGACCGCGCCGGTCGAGCGGGCCAGCGATTCGATCGGG
>CBIHQZ010001311.1:0-2392 GCA_966212315.1 uncultured Myxococcales bacterium | reverse complement strand
TGCCGCTGACCCACAGGATGGTGTTCTGGCGATCGTTGTTGCTCGCGCGGCGCGTAGTGGGGCCGGTATCCGTCGTGCGCCATGCCGAACATGCCGGCGCGGACCACGATGCGAATCCCGCTTCGACCGCGCTCTGTGCGCCGCTCGCGCCAATTTCGGACGGCGCGGTGGAGAGATTGATGCCGTACTGGATCGGCAGCGATCCCGGGTTCCAGTTCGACGCCTCGCGAACGTAGGCGTCGGCGTCCGGGGCCATCGAAATAACACCCGCGGCGAGGGCCGCGATGAAGCGCGTGCGCTGCGCGGCGGTCATCGGGCACCTCGCGCGAGACGCGTCACGTCGGCAGTGAGGTGCTCGAGGGTCTCGACGAGTTCCAACGGTGCGCCCGTGACCTGGTACTGCCCGTTGACCGGTCGCGCGAACGACAGTTGTGTGAGATCGCGACGGACGACGAGTTGCCCCGCGGGCGACGGTTCGACGTAGTAGACGGACTGAGCGAGCGACGTGAAGTACACGTGCCCGTTCTGCGCTCGGAGAAAGAGCACCGCTTGCTGGCCGACATCGAGCCAGCCGTCGCCTGCAATTCGCGACGTGAGTCCGTCGACCGTGCCGCCTTGTTGTTCGAGCACGAGTTCGGCGCCACCTGCACCCTTCATCCACGTATCGACGCGCAAGCGCGTGAGCGTGATGATCTGCGAATGGTCGGCGTTCCATGCGCTCGCCTGCGCGACAGCGGTCGCACGCACTACGAGATCGGAGCGATCGACCAGTTCCGTGCGCGACAGCGGCACGACGACGGTGGCGTGTGCATCCGAGCTGGCTACGAGTAGCGAGCCCACGAGAGCGAGCGAGGCGAGAAGGCGGCGGGAGCCAGCAAAGGAACGCACGAAAGCAACCTCCGGTGATCAGCGCGCGTAGGTGACGCGATGCGGGAACAATAGGACGCGCGCACGTGCACCACGTCAAGGTTGCGTGCGCCTGGATGCGTCGACCTGGTCACGGATCCGATCGCAGCGTATGCGCCATCGCCGTCGCGGTGCGCTAGAAGGCCCGCTCCGGGATGAACAACACGTCGCCGGGCGCGAGCAGAACCGTCGCCGCCCGTCCCTCGGCGATCGCGTCGACGGGGATCTCGTACGAACGCTGACCGCCGCTGCGAACCCGGCGCGTCAGTCGAACCGAGTGTTGGTTCGCGAGCGGCGTGAACCCGCCGGCGGCCGTGATCCCCTGCACGATGTTCATGTTCTGCAGGTACGGAAACGTGCCCGGATGCTGCACTTGGCCGAGGATGCTGATCGTCCGCGAGTTGATCTCTCGAACGAAGATCGATACCTGCGGCTGTCGTAGGATCTGGCGATCGTGCAGTTCCGTCTGCAGGCGATCGGCCACCTGCGGCGGCGTCATCCCCTGCACCTGCACCCGGCCGATGTAGGGGAAGTCGATGGAGCCGTCGGGCGCGACGCGATAGTCCGCACTCATGTCGGTTTCGCCGAACACGCGCACGGCGAACACGTCGTTCGGACCCAGCACGTTTTCGTCGATCGCCGCGGGCGGCGCAGTGAATCGAAGTTCCCCGCCGGCGCACGCTGCGTATGCGAGCGTCGCGAGCAGCAGAAACGCGAGCCGTGTCACCAATTCACTCGAACGCCGAGGTACGCTTCGAACTTATTGTACGCCAGGCTCTGCGCCATTCCGCCGATGCCAGCGGTGACGTCCGTAATGTTGCTCGACGCGATCCCGGTCAGGTTGATGCCGAGGAAATCAGCCGGCCGATATTCGCCGAAGATCTGACCCTGCACGCGCCACGCATACCACCGACCGGTGGTCGCATCGAAGTCCGAGGAGCCGGTAAGGCCCGCACTGCGCGCGCCACTCGGATCGGACAGGTAGCCATATTCGTAGCGACCGCCGCTGATTTCGGCACCCAGATAGAACCGGCCCGAGAAACTCTGATTGACTCGCGCATAGAGGCTGTTGCGAACCGAGAAACTTCCGAGGAAGCTCGGATTGACATCGCGAATGAATCCGAGACTGAACGACGTGAGCGGCGAGAAGATGTACTGGAATTCGGCCTGGGCGACGACGGTGCTCATGTTGTCGCCGATGGGGGCATAGGTGCCGGTGTAGCCGACCATCGCCAACACGCGAATTCGGTCGGTCAAGAGACCGTTCAATCCGATGCGGGTGCGGAATGGGAACGAATTCACAAGAAGCGTCGATGCTCCCGTCGTGTTCAGATAGAACGACGGCGTGAAGCCGACTTCCCACAGAAGCGCGGTCTTCGGGAGGAAGCGCCAGCGAGCGCGCAGCGTGATGTCATTGACGTCGGTGGTCAGATATCGGAACTGCGCATTCTCGAAATACGAGAACCGGTTCTCGTACCCGAGACGC
>CBIHQZ010001310.1:0-2392 GCA_966212315.1 uncultured Myxococcales bacterium | reverse complement strand
GGCCTCTCGTGCAGTTCGACGCGAATCGTTTCGCGCCGCCCGGTGCTCGGGATCTCGCGCTCGATCGGAAAGTAGCCTTCGCGTTCGATGCGCAAGCGGTGCGTGCCGGCGGGAAGTCCGAGGTACTGCTGCTCCCACAGTATGCAAGCGCCCTGATCGACTTCGTCGACGATCACGTGTGCCTCGCGCGGTGAGCATTGGAAACGATAGGCAACCGCGACCCGGTTCGTGGGGCGTTGCGTGCCGCCGCAACCGCCGAGAACGGCGGAGGCCGAGAACAACAGCAGACCGATCGCGACGCGCATCACTCCCATTCGATCGTGGCCGGGGGCTTCGACGAGATGTCGTACACGACGCGATTGACGCCGCGAACCTCGTTGATGATGCGGCTCGAGATGCGACCGAGGACGTCGTAGGGAAGCTTTGCCCAGTCCGCGGTCATGCCGTCGACCGATTGCACCGCGCGGATCGCGATGACTTCGTCGTACGTGCGTTCGTCGCCCATCACGCCCACGGTACGCACGGGGAGGAGCACCGCGAACGCTTGCCAGAGTGATTCGTACAGACCCGCCTCGCGGATCTCGTGTTCGACGATCACATCCGCTGCACGGAGTATCTCGAGACGCGGTTCGGTGATCTCGCCGAGCACGCGGATCGCGAGCCCCGGGCCGGGGAACGGCTGTCGCCAGAGCACCGGGCGCGGAATGCCGAGCGCATCACCGGCAGCGCGGACTTCGTCTTTGAACAGTTCGCGCAGCGGTTCGACGAGCTTGAGCTTCATGCGATCGGGGAGACCACCGACGTTGTGATGACTCTTGATCACCGCGCTCGGACCCTTGAACGATACGCTTTCGATCACATCGGGATAGAGCGTGCCCTGCACCAGGTGCGTGACGTCGGGAATGCGCGCGGCTTCTTCTTCGAACACGTCGATGAAGACCTTGCCGATGATCTTGCGCTTGCGCTCCGGGTCGGTGACGCCCGCGAGTTCGCCGAGAAAGCGCTTCGACGCGTCGACGACGCGCAGATCGAGATGCATGTGCTCGCCGAACACGCGCTTCACCTGGTCGCGCTCGCCGGTGCGGAGCATCGCGTTGTCGACGAAGATGCACGTGAGTCGAGTGCCGAGCGCCTTCGCGCAGAGCACCGCGGCGACCGAACTGTCGACCCCGCCCGAGAGCCCGACGATCGCGTGACCGGTCGGCACCTGCTGCTTGATCTTCGCGATCGCCTCGTCGACGAACGCGCCCGGTGACCAGTCCGGTGTGCAGCGCGCGACATCGAAAAGGAACGACCCGAGGATCTCTTCGCCGCGCGGGGTGTGCACGACTTCGGGGTGGAACTGCACGCCGTACAAGCGTCGCTGCACGTCGCCGACGACCGCGTACGGCGTACTGCTCGTCTGCGCGAGGACCTTGAATCCGCGCGGGAGCGAGATGACCCGATCGCCGTGCGACATCCACACGTCGAGCGACTCACCCGGCTTGAACCGCCGCATGATGCCTTCGTTCGACTCGACGTTGATCTTCGCGGCCCCGTACTCGCGATGGTCGGCTTTCTCGACCTTGCCCCCGAGCAGATGCGACGTGAGCTGCATGCCGTAACAGATCCCGAGGATCGGCACGTCGAGGTCGAAGATGCGCGGGTCGATCGTCGGCGAGCCCTCGCCGAACACACTCGCCGGGCCGCCCGAGAGCACGATCGCGCGCGGCGCGAGACGCACGATGTCGTCGTACGAAATCGTGCACGGCTGGATCTCGCAATACACCGCTTGCTCGCGAATGCGACGCGCGATGAGCATCGTGTACTGCGAACCGAAATCGAGAATCAGTACGAGCGGGCGTTGCATCGCCGCTCACATATCACGGGTTCGCGTGGCGTCGGGCCCGGTTCTCGTGGCCGATGAGGCCCTGTTCGATCGGCACGATCCGCCGAGCCGAAAACCCATTCGAAACTTCGAGTCAACTCGACATGCGGACAAGGCGGCCGCGCGGGCGGCCCCAAGGGCCCGATGGTGAAAGCCACTTCGCTCGGCCGAGCCGCGGCGAATCGAGTCGTCGCGAGGGCTTTCGAATCGTGCCCACGATCGATTGATCGGAATTTGCGTGCGTCGACAGGACTCGCCGTCATTGGCATTGGGGACTCGGCTGATTGCGGCTGCGAGTGAAACGCGGACAGTCGGTCGCCGAGGGTGGGACATGAAATGTTCGACAGGTCGGCATGCGCGCTCGTGCGTTCGAGCGATGGTTGTCTCGGGAGCTTTCGCGCTCGTCGCGATCACAGCGGCGGTTCCGGCGCAGGCCGATCGACGCCTCGTGCGTCGCTTCAGTCTTCGCGCCGAAGTGGGCGGCGGCACCATGGCGTCGGACTTCCAGCGCAACCAACTGGGATT
>CBIHQZ010001309.1:0-2394 GCA_966212315.1 uncultured Myxococcales bacterium | reverse complement strand
GCACTCGTGTCGCGCGAGTAGAGCGAGGGGATGATCCGGTCGACATCCCCCTGGTCCCAGCGCACGTAACTCACGGCGCGACGCAGCTGATCGTACGAGTGCGCGTAGAACGTGAACGCCTTCTGGCGAAGCTTCGCCGCTTCGGACGTCGACGGGACGACCGCGATGGTGTGCCCGGCGACCAGCCCCAACAGCGTCGAGGCGTTCATCGACATCTGGTGCAGTCGTTCCTCGGTGATCGGAATGACCCCGCGAATCGCGGCCCAGCGTCGGCTGAACAGCGACACGAGACCTCCACACTCGTTCGCCAGATCCAGCTGACTCGTTCCGGTGTGCGCGCCGGTGACGGCTTCCTCGGCGAGGAGTCCGAACTGCGCGAGGTTCAGTCCCGTCGAACGCAGCTGGTTGCGATCGACGGTGCACGTGGCGACGGCCTTCGCGAGGTCGTCGTTGCCGGGGGCGCTGACCAGATACGAGACGTGCGCGTACCAGGCGGCGTAGCCACGGTCGACGATCTGCAGCGCGCAGTTGATGTCGAAGTCCGGGAGTCGTTCGAGCTGCGGGATCAGCGGCTCGACGGCCGGACTGACAGCGACGGCGTACATCGCGGTCTGCGGGATGTCGGCGCGGATCGGGATCAGCTCGTCGTCGGGGATCGCATCGATCGATCCCTTGCATCGCTGATAGGCGCGCTCGCCTTCGTCGATCGTGAACTGGAAGAGGCTCGGGGCGCTGGGGTTCGTATTTTCGGTAGTCATCGTCGTGTTCCTTTCTTGAATCGCGTTGTGTTCGCCCGACCGGCAGACGCGCTGACCGGGTGACGCCCTACTTCTCGGAGCGCGGTGCGCGGGGTTGCGCGGGGTGCGCGTTTTTTTTTCGGGAGGGCGCGGCGTGCTCGCGCGGTGGGCCGCGCGGTGAACCGCACGGCAAAAGAAGGGGAGACGGAGAGCGATGCGCTTCAAGCCCGCAAGCGGGCTATGGGGTGGAGGCCGGCGGGCGGGTGGTCGGCAGGGCGGTGACGTGGGGTGGAGCGTCGGCGCTGCGGCGGAGACTTCGGGTTCGCCGGTGGCGCGGCGTGAAGGCAGATGGCGTCAGCGGCGTGCAGGGAGATCGCGCGCTGCGGTGGCGTCGAGGTCCACGTTCACGTCAATGACAACGACGGCGACAACGTCGATGTCGATGTCGACGATTGCGGGACTCGTGCGAGACGCCGACCGCGCCTCAGCGCAAGAGAAGCAAAGAAGTATGTGGTGGCGCGTCGTGACGCGCCGGAGCGAACCCGTCTTCGGGAGCGGTCGCAGTTTCGATCGCATTGATCGGCGCGACTGTCTCTCTCACCGCTTCGGGCGGCGGCGGGCGCGCGTGGTTCGCAGGCTCGGTGCGATCGCCTCGACGTCGCCCTCGCGCCAGCGCAGGTAGGTGAGGGCGCGGCGCACGTCGTCCCATGCGCGCTCGACGAGCGCGAAGGCCTTCCAGCGCGTGAGCGCCACGTCCTCGCCGTCGTCCAGCAACGTGGGACGGCGACCGAGTTGCGTGAGGACCCGCAGGCTGAGTTCGCACGCGCGCTCGAGCGCCCGGCGGCGCAGCGGGGAGTTCTGTTCGACGACGTCGATGTGCAGAAGCAGTCGGCGCGCGGCGACGGTCATCTCTTCGGCGAGCTTGATGAACTTGCGCGGTGCGCCTTCGGGCATGAGCACTTCGCTGCCCAACAGCTCGCACGAGACCAGCGACCGCGCCGAAGAGACGAAGCGGGCTCGGAGCGTGCGGAGTTCGGCGATCTCGCGCGTCACGTCGGGGGTGGTGTCGAACGTGAGCAAGCGCGCGTGCGCGTGGTCGGCGGCGTAGGCGAGGGAGGCGAGATCGTCGATCGAGGACGCGGGCGTGTGGGTGAGGGCGACGATCTCGTCGCGCAGCGGCAGGATGCGGGGGAGCGAGCCGAGGACCATCACGAGCGCGGCGGGGATGTCGACGTTGGTGACGGGTACCGCGGTGAGGGGGACGGCGAGGATGGCGTCGCGGTGGCGCTGGAATGCGACGGCGGTGTCCCCGATGGGGACGCCGGTGGCGGTCACGAGCGCGGGCGGCGGTGCGGGGGCGGGTGCAGCGCGGAGCGATTCGGGCGCGGTCGGCGAGTCGGGCGGTTCCATGGCGTCGCGGATGTCATCGAGCGGTCGCGCAGAAGGTTGCGTGGCGTCGGCGGTGGCGGCGGACGGTTGCGCCGAGCGAATGGCGGCAGGCGCGGTGCCGACTGGCGATAGGCAGGAGCGAAAAGAGGCATGCGCAGTGCCTCCGTAGAGTTCAGGGGAACGATGCGAGGCAGGCGGAGTGCCGGGTCGAGGTCGGCGGGAACGGGACGCGGCAGTCGCGCGCCGAAGCGAGGTGCAGGCGAGCGCA
>CBIHQZ010001308.1:0-2394 GCA_966212315.1 uncultured Myxococcales bacterium | reverse complement strand
AGACTGACGCAAGATCCCGATGCGCTCGCGCTTGGCCCGCTGCGAGTCCGGGTGGTCGACCTCGAACACGGTCGCGTCGGCAAGCTCCGACATCCGCCATGCGCGTCCGTCGAGTCCGGCCCCGAGGATCACGAGCTGCGCGGACGACGCTTCGCGCACGGCGTCGTCGATCGCGATGGTACGCGCGACGGTCAATCGCGATTGGTGCTCCATGAAGGCACCTACGAGCCTTGCCCGCATGCCCCGAGGCGCGGCGGCTTCGAGGTGGCGGACGACTTCACGTCGGGCGTCGTCGGGGAGCAATGCGAGGGCAGTCGGATCCGAGAAGCGCGGGTCGGCGTCCCGCGCGTGCGCGATCGCGCGTCCGGTGCACACCATCACCGCGGTTCGACTGGCTTGCCCTGCGCGCATGGTTTTCAGCATACCCGAGCCCGTGAGAAGCATCGGCCTTCAGCGCGACACGCCTGTTGCCGATGGCGCACCCGGCTTGCCGAGAATCACCGCGGCAATCCACCGGCGTTTCGAGCGATGCTCGCGACATGTACTTCGTCGCTCGACTGCTCGCTCATCGCCCCGACTTTCCCGCCCAGCTGACCGCCCAAGAGGGCGCCGTGATGCAGCGCCACTCGGCGTTCCTCGCCGAGCAGCTCGCGCTCGGCACACTGGTCATCGCCGGCCCGGTTCTCGATCCGAAGGGCGTGTACGGGCTCGGCGTGTTCGAAGCCGAGTCGTTGGAAGCCGTGCAGGCGATTCTCGCGCGCGATCCCGCACAGGCAATCGGTCGCTACGAGGTCGCGGCAATGGCGTCGGCGGTCGCGCGACCATCACACTCGGCCTAGAACACCGGCGACGCGACCCGCGCAGCGCTCGCGTCACGCGTTGCGTTTCGTCGCGCGAGTCTTCTTGTCGGCGCGCGCGATCGGCACGCCGAGATCGGGCAATCGCCAGTCGATCGGCGCGTGGCCGACTTCACGGAGCGCCTCGTTGATTCGCGAGTACGGCTTGCTCCCGAAGAAGCCCGCATGCGCCGAGAGCGGTGAGGGATGCACGCCGGTCACGATGCGATGCTGCGGAGCGGTCACCAGCGCGGCTTTCTTCTTCGCGTGATTGCCCCACAGCGCGAACACCACCGGCTCCATGCGCGCATCGAGCGCGCGGATCACCGCATCGGTGAACGACTCCCACCCTTTGCCGTGATGACTCCCGGCTTCGCCCTCGCGCACCGTCAACACCACGTTCGATAGCAGCACGCCCTGCCGGGCCCACGACTCGAGACTTCCGTGATCGGGAATCTTGCAGCCGATGTCCGTGTGCAGCTCCTTCAGCATGTTCGCGAGCGATGGCGGCGGCCGCACGCCGGGCGCAACGGACAGACACAATCCGGTCGCCTGACCGGGGCCGTGATACGGGTCCTGCCCGAGCAACACGACCTTCACGGAGTCGTAGGGGGTGAACTCGAACGCCGCGAAGATCTTGTCGTCGGGCGGATAGATCGCGTGATGCCGGCGCTCCTCGGCGACGAATCGTTCCAGCGCCGCCAGCGTGGCATCGGTCTCGGGCGCGAGCACTTTCGCCCACGATGGCGGGAGCGGTTTCATGCGCGAGGGCTGTATCACGAGGGGCGGCGGGGTTCTCGCTTACGAGAGACCTCACCCGCGCTGCCGCGCGCCCCTCTCCCTCGATGCCCGCACCGGCGCATGAACGCAGGCATCGTCGAGAGAGGGGCTCGAAGGATGAGGCGTGATCTGTGAGCTGTACTCGTTGCGGTGCGGCGGGCCGGCAACGTCGAGGACGCGGGGCCTGCATCGAAGGCGCCGCGGCAGCACCGAATTCACCGGAAGCCACGAGGACGCATTCGCGCTGAGAGGAACACAGCGCACTGCGCATTCAACGCTGCTGACGATCGTACTACCTCGGTCCCCGTCCTCATCTCCCGCCGCCATCGTTCCAGCCCCTCTCTCGACGATGCCTGCGTTCGTGCTCGCAGCGCGGGCGTCGGAGGGAGAGGGGCGCGCGGCAGCGGGGGTGAGGTCTCTCAGCGAAGCACTTCCGCGCTCGACGTACGCGCGCCCGACGCGCTGCGAACCTCTCCCGCACTCGCATCGCCGTTGACCGCCAGTCGACGCGCATCGCGCCCGCGCGGCACGCGCTGAGCGACCGGCGCGCGAAGACGCAGTCGCGTGCGAACCCATTGCGCGAAACCCGGCCGCGTTCCGCCGGTCTCGGTGAACTGTTCGCCCGCACCGAAGTCCTCGAGTGTGGTGTCCGCGGCCGCGACGAGCGTGCCGTCGCGAAACGAGATGGGTCGGAAGTTCTTGAACCCGCCGCCATTAGCGAACGGACCAGGACTCGCATCGGCCGCGAGCGGACCGTGGGTCAGCCGACCGCCGATGT
>CBIHQZ010001307.1:0-2395 GCA_966212315.1 uncultured Myxococcales bacterium | reverse complement strand
ACGGACTCGGCCCGTCGATCGGCGTGCGGCTGCGCGACTGGGTGCTCGGTTGCGCGCTCGTGTACACGACGCTGTTCGGCGTGGGGAAACTCGTGCTGCACGAACGGGTCACCGGCATCGCACTGCTCGCGGCGGCGGCTGCGTCTGCGGCGGTGCTCGCGCGCGATCTGCGACGCGACGACGCACTCAGCGGCGCCTAGTTCCGGAACGGAGTCTCGACCCGGCACGCTCTCAATCGATCACGAACGTGCGCTGCAATATCCCGCGCGGCACGCCGCTCTCGATGAACGTGGCGACCGTGACGCTGTGGTGGCCGCGGGTCGCGATCAGTCCACGCACCGCGTGCCGTCCCGACTGACGCGCGCCGGATTCCAGGTCCGTCACCGTCGCGCCGTCGACATCGACTTCGATCGCGTTCACGTCACCCGCTCGCTCGAGCCGCACTTCGTACTGATTCGTCGCGACCGGTCGCACCGAGATTCCAGGACCATCGGTCACGTCGATCATGCCGTGTGCGATCGCGGCAACCAATCCGCGCTCGTCGAAGCCGATCACCGTGAGCGCATGAGATTCACCCGAGGGCAGCGCGACGTGCATCGCCGCATCGGCCGCTGCGATGCCGAGCAACGCACCATCGAGGACGTACTGCACGCGCACGATCGAAGCCGACGCGTACGTGTTGAACGAATACGTGCCGTCGAAACCGCGACGCCAGTCGACACCGAGCTGAGCACCGGCCGCACCCGCGCGGGCGGTCGACATCGGCGCACTGCGTGCGAGCGTCGGCGCACCGCCACTCGTGAGCGCACGTGACGAGCCCGATCCCACGTCGGACGGGGGCGTCGCGGTCAGCGGGCCCGATTCGGAGTGGCACGCGTTCGCGATGAGCGCGAGACCGGCGACGATCCAGAAGAGCGAGGAGCGCATGGCTCCGTGTTGAGCAACCACCGGGCCACCGTTCGCCTCGCGACGGTGCGAGGTTTTTCGCCCGCACTGGGAAACGTGCTCACCAGGGACGCGCCCTCGGTGGCGGGCGGGCTTACCAGCGCGAATCTCTGCGAAGCTCGGATCGTGATCACCCGCTACCCGCCCATCGAACCGCATCGCAGCGGACATCTCGACGTCGGTGACGACCAGCGCATCTACTGGGAAGAAAGCGGCAATCCGCACGGGAAGCCGGCGGTCTGTCTTCACGGCGGCCCGGGCGGCACGAGCACTCCGGGGCGACGGCGTATCTTCGACCCCGCGGCATATCGCATCGTGCAGTTCGATCAGCGCGGCGCCGGGCGGAGCACGCCGCACGCCGGGAATCTCACGACGTCACTCGCGACGAACACCACGCATCACCTCGTCGCCGACATGGAAGTGCTGCGTGAACACCTCGGCATCGATCGTTGGCTCGTGTGGGGCGGGTCGTGGGGAACGGCGCTCGCACTCGCCTATGCGCAGCGTTTCCCGCAGCGCGTGACCGAGATGTTGCTGGTGTCGATCGCACTCACGCGCGCATCCGACGTGCACTGGTTCGCGCACGGAGCCGGTCGTTTCTTTCCCGAACAATGGGCTCGCTTCCGCGCCGGCGTCCCGGCTTCGGAGCGCGATGGTGATCTCGTCGCCGCTTATGATCGGTTGCTCAACGCGCACTCCGATCCATCTGTTCGCATCCAGGCGTCGCACGATTGGTGCGCATGGGAAGACGCGTTGCTCTCGCTCGACGCGGGGTACGTGGTGCCGAATCCGTGCTGGCAGGACGACGCATACCGCATCGGCTTCGCGCGGCTCGTCACGCACTACTTCGCACGCGCTGCATTCCTCGATGGCGATCAGCTGATTCGCGACGCGCACCGTCTCGCCGGCATTCCGGGCGTGATCCTGCACGGCCGCCTCGACATCAGCGGTCCAGCCGATGCGGCATGGCAACTCGCGCAGGCATGGCCCGACGCCGAGCTGGCACTCATCGACACGGGTCACACGGGCAATGACGAGATGACCACGCGAATCCTGGCCGCTACGGAGCGGTTCAAGCGACCCGCACTCCGCTAGGGCGCAGCGGTCGACGCCGCGATCGAAGCACCCACACCATCCGACCGCATTGCGCCCGTGCTTCGTAAAGAAACATGTCGCCCGTATCCGCCCACGGAGATCGCACGTACGGTGGCCATGATGACGGACCCGACCTCCGCGAAGCCCACCGCCCCGAAGCCCGCAGCCAGCACGCTCGCGTTCGAAAAGGGTGCGCCGCCGCGCGTTCCGGCGCCGCGTCCGGCATCGACGGTCGCGATCGAGAAGCAGAAGCCGGTGGCGCTCGAGGGCGACACCATCGCGTCGGTTGCGCCGCTCGAAGTGGTGCGCGAACCGCTGAAGTCCGATCCGAGTCAGCTCGGTCTCGGCGCGATCG
>CBIHQZ010001306.1:0-2396 GCA_966212315.1 uncultured Myxococcales bacterium | reverse complement strand
AGCGCGATCGAGTTCGAGGTCACCGCCGAAGTCGCGCACCAACAGCGCATCTTTCTCTCGTTCAAGTTTCCGCTGTTTCGGGCCGACGGCGAGCCTTATGCCGTGTGCGGCATCGCGACCGACATCACGGAGCGCAAGCGCACGCAGGACGCGCACACGAGCGCGGCGCTCGCCGTGTCGAGCGCGCAGGGCTCGACCGTCTTCCAGGAGCTGGTGCGTTACCTCGCGACGATACTTGGGGTGGATGCGGCGTTCATCCGGGTCGGCGAGAGCCGGCTCGAGCCCGAGACCACACGCACCCGGCACAGCCCGCAGCGCCCCGAGCCGCCGCACTCGGACGCGATCGGCACGGCCGCGGCTTCGACCGCGTCGAGAAGCGTCGTTCCTATGGCGACGTCGATCGCCACGTCGTTGATCCGCACTCGCGTCACGCCGGAGCGCTACCACGCGCGACACCTTGGTGCGACCGATGGCGTGCCGTGCTGTCGTGCTAGTGTTCGCACTCGATGCCGAAGCGCGGCGCAATCTCGTTGTTCGCGGCGATCTCGATGAGCCTCGCGTTGGCCGGCTGTCCGACCCCGACCGGAAACCATCGGGGCGTCGACGCCGGCACGAACACCTGCACGCAGACGTTCATGCCATCGCCCGGGACCCTGTGCCGGCTCCCCGACGAGTCGTGTGACTTCACCACGCCGTGCGGCGTGCCGAACGGATTCACGAATACCAATTGCCGCTGCACGAATCGCTTCTGGAACTGCACATCCTCGAACATCTGCCAGGTGCCGATGATCGATGCGGGGCCGACGACCTGCCCGACGCGCGCGGTGCATCACGGCGACTCGTGCACCCCGCGCGAAGGCTCGCTGCTCTGCCCCGGCACCACGGCCGGGTGCGACGCGGGGACGTTCGACACGCAGTGCTATTGCACCGGTTCGTCGTGGTCGTGTCGTCCGCCGACGTGCAGTGACGCGGGGCCGCCCGAGTGCCCGCCAGCGCCCAGCGCGTTCGTCCCCTGCGTCCCGGATCAGTACTGCGCTTACCCCCCCAGCGTGACGATGACTGGATGCGCTTCGATCTGCATCTGCGACCGAACGGCTCGCTTCATGTGTTTCGCCGATTGCTCCGCCGACGTGCCCGAAATCGACGCGAGCGATGCCAGTGACGACGTCGACGATGTCGTCAGCGACGCCGCCAGTGACGCTTCCGACGATGCATCGGAGCCCGTCGACACGTTCGAAGCGAGCGACGCGCCTTCGCCCGACGACGCGTCGATCGACCCCTGATTCGCGCTATCCGGGAATGCTCTCGCGGCGGCGCTGAATGAACCCGTTCAGGTGGTTCACGATCATGTCGAGCGCGACGCGGTTCTGCCCGCCCTCGGGAATGATGAGATCGGCGAATCGCTTCGATGGCTCGACGAACGCCAGGTGCATCGGTCGCACGGTCTCGTAGTACTGCTGCCGAACCTGCGCGAACGTGCGTCCGCGTTGCTCGAGATCGCGCCGGATCCTGCGCATCAATCGAATGTCGGCGTCGGTATCGACGAAGAGCTTGATGTCCATCCGCGCGCGAATCGCTGCGTCTTGAAGTACGAGAATCCCCTCGACGACGATGACCGGCGCCGGCGCGACACGCACCTTGTCGGGGGCGCGCGTGTGCTTCGCGTAATCGTAGATCGGCTTCTCGATCGCGTGCCCCGCTCGCAGCGCGTCGAGATGCGCGACGAACAGCTCGTTGTCGAGTGCGTCCGGGTGGTCGTAGTTGATCCGCTCGCGTTCCTCGAACGGACGGTCGGACTGGTCGCGGTAATACGCGTCGTGCTCCATCAACGCGACGTCGGGCGACGCGAGCATCTCGACGATGGCACGCGCGATCGTAGTCTTGCCCGAACCGCTTCCGCCTGCGACGCCAACGACCAGTACGCTCACGGGGCGGGGACTCTAGTCGGGTCGCACCAGGGTTGCCACGGTGAAGCGGTGCACGCGGTGACTTCGATGCGCTCGAAGCGTTCGTCGCAGCTCGTGTGAAACCGCAAGCCTTGCGATCCTCGGCCGAGAACGCCAACCTCACCTCGTGCCGTCCGATCCTTCGCTCTCAAGCCCGACAATTCTCGTAGCGGACGACGATCGCATCACGCGCGAGACGCTGTCCGGCTTGCTCCGTTCGTCCGGGTTTCGCGTCGAGACTGCAACGGACGGGCAAGACGTGATCGATCGCGTCGGACGCGGTGGCATCGCGCTCGTGTTGCTGGACATCAACATGCCTCGCATCACCGGGCTCGAGGCCTGCCGCATTCTCAAAGCCATCGACCCCGAGTCGTTCCTTCCGGTCGTGCTCTGCACGATTCGCTCGGACGTCGACTCGCGCATCGAAGGGCTTCGCCTCGGCGCGGATGA
>CBIHQZ010001305.1:0-2397 GCA_966212315.1 uncultured Myxococcales bacterium | reverse complement strand
CGCACCGATGCGAGGTCGCCGAGATCGACGGGAAGCACCGCGACGCTGCGCTCGCCGCCGATGGATCGAAGCGATTCGAGGGCAGGCCGCGCGCGCTCTTCGGATCGGCAAGCCAGCCATACGCGTCCGCCGGCTCTCGCCAGGCCTTCGGCGATTGCACGACCGATGCCGGTGTTTGCACCGGTCACCAGGAATGTTCGTGGGGTGTCGCTTCGTTCGATCATCGTGGGGGAACTAGGCGCAATGGGGTCGAAGCGTGACCGCGGTGTAAGCCCGTCCTCCGAGCGGCGTTTCCCCAGTACCCAAGCTTCAGCCGGCGTTCCGGCACCAACGGGGAACTTCCCGACCGCCGAGCGTACCAAGAACCCGTGCCGCACAATCCGCTCGTGCAAGACGGATCGCGGAAGTCAGATCGATCGGAGCCCATGGCCGTCACATCTCAGGCGATGATTCCCCGACCGTCGACCCCCACCCCGACGCCGCCGCGTGCCGACGCGAACATTCCGATCGGAATGGCGCGTGCGCTGTCGCAGGTGAGCACGCGGATGAACGCGTGGGTGGCGCTCGATGCGGGCCTGGCCGGCGTCGCGATCGGCGGGGCGACCGCGTTCGCGTTGCGCGCGGTGCCGTTCATCGCACACGGTCGGTTGCCGTGGGCGATCGCGGCGGGGACGACGGCTGCGATCGTGGTGACCGCGCGCGAAGCGCACGTGCGCTGGATCGACGCGTTCGGCGCAGCGTCGATGCTCGATCGTTTGCTCGATGCGAAAGACCGGTTCGTGTCCGCGCTGCACTTCGCGAGCACACCGGATAGCTCGCCGCTCCATGCGATGCAGATCGACGAAGCGTCGTCGTTCCTCGCGCGCTTTCCCAAGACGCCGACCCCGCCGCGCCCTGCCCTGCGCGCGCCGCGTTTTCTCGCCGCCGCCGGTGCGCTGGCGTTGCTCGGACTCGCCTCGCCGTACGTGGGCCGTGCGCTCTCGCATCTGGTGAGCCGCCCCGCGTTCGCCGCGCCGGTTCCGCACGACGCCGATTCGCCGGCCGCGATCGCCGCACGCGCAGCGGCATTGCGCGAAGCGCTGCGTGACAATCCGAACCGCCGCATCGACGCCGAGATCAACGCACTCGAACGCGCGCTCGAGCAGCAGACCGCGCGCGCCGAGGCCGAACGCATGCAGGCCATTCAACGCGCCGCCGACGCGATCGATCGCGCGCATCGCGAAGAAGCGGCCGCCAACGGTCAGGGCACGCAAGACACGCCGCCCGCCACGCCGCCGGCCTCGCCCGAAACGCTCGCGGCGCAACAGGCACTCGCCGACGCACAGCAAGCACTCGCGCAAGTGCAGTCGCACGAGACGGCATTGCAGAACGCGGTGCAACAGGCGACGCAGCAGCTCACCGCCGCACAGCAAGCGCGCGACGCCGCGCACGAAGCGCAAGCACGCTCGCAGCTCGATCAGCTGCTCGCGCAGAACGAACAGACGCACGCGGAACAGAACGCCGCCGCGGCGCGCGAGCAATCGGCCCGCGATGCACTCGCACAGGCGCAGCAGCGTGATGCGAACACGAACGCCGCGCATCAACAGCCGGCCACGCTCGACGATGCGATCCGCCATCTCGATCGCGCCCTCGCGTCGGTGCAGCGAACCGACCGCAGCGGGCCGGTGCCGTCGGAGCGAATGGGCAACGCGATCGATCAGGCCAGCCGCGAGATCCGCGCGCAGCTTCCGCAGACCGCGGATGCACTCGACGACGCGACGCGCGCACGCGCCGCGAACGACGGACAGCGTGTCGACGAGTCGATCGATCGCGCGCGACAGTCTCTTGCTCGCGAAGCGCACACCGATCCGGAAGAGATCCGGCGCGCACGCGAAGCGATGGAGCAGTTGCACGATCAAGCAGCCGCTAACGCCGCACAGCAGCAGCAGAACGGTGAGAACGGGCAGAACGGCGAGAACGGTCAGCAGCAGGGCCGCAACGCACGGGGCGATCTGAGCCGAGAGCAAGCGGCGCTGCAGAACGCGCAGAGCGATCGCGATCCGAACGCGCAACAGGGTCAGCAGCAGCAGGGTCAAGAAGGCGATCCGACGCGCGGCGGTGAACAAGGCCAGCAGGCGCAGAGCGGACAGCAGACCCAGCCCGGTCAGAACGGGCAGCAGCAGGGTCAGCAGGGTTCGCAGTCGATCAGCCAGCAGGGGCAGCAGACAGGCGCGCAAGCCGGACAGCAGCCGGGGCAAGAAGGACAACCGGGGCAGCGCGGGCAAGCGGGCCAGTCGGGACAGCGTCCCGGCGGATCACCGCAGAGTGGTCAGAGCGGCAACGTCGGTCAGCAGGGCGCGTGGGCGAGTCAGGGACGTGCGACCGCGGGCGTCACGCAAGAAGGCGGGCCGATGAACG
>CBIHQZ010001304.1:0-2398 GCA_966212315.1 uncultured Myxococcales bacterium | reverse complement strand
GCACATCGCCCAGCGACGCGCACCCGACCACGCACGGCTTCCCCATCGCACGCGCCGCGATCGCTCCATCGGCCGTGACGCCGCCATGCGTGATCACGACGCCCGCGGCGGCGCGGATGCCCGGCAAGTCCTCCGCGTCCATCTCGCTGCGCACGAAGATCGCGGGCGTGCCGCGCTCGAAACACGCGAGCGCCTCGGCCACGTTCTTCGCAAGCGGCCCGCGCGCGCGACCCGCTCCTGCTCCCTGTCCGCGCACGGATCTCACGACCGCGAAGGTAGATCGCGGACCGTCCGCTGTCTCCGTCGGCGTGAGTCTGGAGACATACGCGCGACGGTCACCGAACCGGGATCATTGCGCCGTCGGCTCGACGCTCTACCGTTGCGGGTGTGGACCCGCAGAACAAACCTCGCCCGGCAACCGCGGCGCCCGCTGGCGCGCACGCACGCGATCTCGGTTACCTCGATCAGTTCCTGGCCAAACTCCGAAGCCAGGCAGCTGCGATGCCCGCGGGCGACGCGCGCACCCGTCTCGAAACCCTGCTGCGCGAAGAGACCGATCGATGGCGCGAGATCGTCGCGCTTCTCGACTCGGGCGCCGGCCCGTCTCCCGCGACTGCGCCGAGTCCGGCACCACAGAGTTCCGTCGCGACGGAGCCGCCGAGTTGGCAGCGTCCGAACCCGATCGCGCGCGCCGCTCCGCCGAGTCGGGCGCCCAGCACGCCAACCGCATGGAAGCCACGCGTCACGATCGGCAGCCTCCGGGGGCGGCAGAAATAGAAATGATCGCGTACGACGCGATGAATTGATGACAGCATGCTGTCATCGGTGCACATCGCGGTCGGTGTGATCGGCCGGCCGGTTCCGCCGTCGAGTCCGCGCTCCGCCCGGAGGCGAGCAGCTCACCGCATCGCGTCCGCACCGACGAGCGCACCGAGTTCCGCGACCACCGCGCGCATCTCGGTGGCATCGAGATCGCGCAAGCCACCCGCACGCGCCTGCTCATCGAGCCAGGCAGCTCCCGTGGCGACGTCGGCGAAGATGCGCGTCGGGGTCTTCGGCCGCACCGCGAGCAGGACGCCCGTGACGAGACCGCGCAGCAAGGCACTCGCGAATCCCTCGTACTGCACGACGGCAGCCGCCGCGACCGCCGAGCCCGCGTACTCGCGCATCACGCGTGTGATCGCATCGCGTGAGCCCTCGTTGCTGGCGGGAACACCCGGCGTCGAGGTCATCACGTAGAGACACGCCCACGGTCCCTGCGCGCGTGCGTCCTTGAGGGTCTGCCCGAATCGCAACACGTCCGCGTTCGACGCGGGCGCGGTCGAGACGACGATCACCGCGCTCCGCCAACGCGCGACGACGTAATAGGGGGACTGCCACGTGATGGTCGGCGGAGTGGACATGCGGAGCGTCGCGAGGGTACGCGGTGATTCGCCCGGCGGGTGAACCCGCGGCAACGGTTCCGACGCTTCGCCTGCGCGAAGCTCACGGTGACCGTGACGGTCGTTCTGACGGTGCGAGACACGAATCGCGAGGGCGTCTGGAAATGCGCGCGCGATTGGGTGGCGTGCATTCGCTCCGGACGCCTTCGCGCCAGCGAAGCCGTCAAGACGAAGAGCCTGGACCGCCGGCGCTGGTCACGGTGGGGAAGGGCGGCGCCGACGCTCCAGGCGCCGTGCGCGGGTTCGCAATCGCGCGGGGGCGCACGCGCGCGATCTCGGTTACGTGCGCCGAGTCCGGCATCACAGGGCCCCCTCGCGGCGCAGGCAGCTGGTTGGCAGCGTCCGAACCCGATCGCACCGCCCGTCCCGCCGAGCCCCCGCACGCCAACCGCGTGGAAGCCACGCGTCACCATCGGGAGCCTTCGACGGCCGCAGTAATAGGGTGATCGCTCGAAGTGTCTCTGCGTCTACTGCGCGGCACCGCACGCGGTCGCGAGCCGCTCGCTGATCGCTCGCCATTGCTCACTCAACACGGGATTCACCGCCCCCACCGCGCTCACCGCTCGGAGCAACGGAAACTCACTCGCCTCGGCTCGCTCCCACGCCCCTTCGGAATTCTGCGCACGCGTCGTTGCACCTGCGTGCGGGTTGCGTTCGTTGCGAAGCTCCCCGTCGGGAAAGCGTGCTCGGATCGACGACACCGCTTCGCGTACAGCCTCGTTCGGAATCTGTCCGCCCGTCATCGACGCCCACTGCGTCAGCGCGTTCAGACCGCGCATCGTGTCGTACTGATAGAACCGCGGGAAGCACAGCTTCGACCACGATTCGGCGCTCACTCGCTCGACTGCGTTGTGCCTGGTGTTGGATCCGCGAAGGAGTTGTCGCTCGATCAGGAACGCTGCGGACTTGTCGAGCATGGCGCGCTCGTCGTCGTTCCAGTTGCACCCCTTGCACAG
>CBIHQZ010001303.1:0-2399 GCA_966212315.1 uncultured Myxococcales bacterium | reverse complement strand
CAGTCGATCGACGGCCACATCCAACGACGGTTCCGCATCGAGCAGTGCGCGCACGACGCCGAGCTTCTCGCGAAACACGGGTTCGTCGCCGAGCCTCGCCGCGAGCGTGTCGATCCACGCGGGAGCACCGAACGACTCCGCGTCCCGCCCGAGCAACGACGCGATTGCGCGCGCGTGCAGCATGCACCCGACACGCGCGATCCGATGCGCGTGCGTCACCGCGGCCGATGCCTGCGCGGCTTAGTCGAGTCGATCGGGAACGCGATGGTAGAAGCACGCGATCGGCGCCACGCGCACGGCGGCACCGCTTCCGCGCGAGCCCTCCTTCCACGTCGCGAACGCCGCGCGGCGCCACGCACCGCCGTTGCGAACGACGTCGACCGCGCGCGCCGCACGGCGGACATCGGACGCTGCGGGTGATCGCGTTCGACGCAGCCCGCATGCAGCCGCTGCGTGACGAGTTGCGGCGAATGGGCTGTCCGTCGGAGCTGAGTCACGTGGAGAGCCTCGTGGCGATCGATGTTCCTCCCGAGGTCAGCGGCCCTTCGATTCGCGAATGGCTGCGGGCCCGCGAGGACGCGGGTGAGATCGACGTCGAAGAGGCGGACATCGACTGGTGACCGCGTCCGCGCGACGCGATTGCTCGCCGCTTTCTCGGCGCAGCCGCACCGCGCCGACGAAGGTCGGCATCTCAACGGTAGCCCGCCAATTCATTGGCAGGGAATCGCGCGCCGCCCGCGCCCTTCCGCCGGCGGGTCACGACGCGCCACCACAGCAAGGCCGAAGAACACCGCGGAAGAGCAGTCACGCCGCGAGCCTCACTCGCGCATCCCTGTCACTGCGAGCCGCGCGCAGGCGCCCGGGTTTACCCGCCGGGAAATTACGGGCACGGGCAGGGGCACGGGGCACGGGCACGGGCAATGGCCCGCAACCTCCGCCCCCCTCCCCCCGATACACCCCGTCGGAGGTTCCCCATGTCCCCACGTTCCCTCGCCATCGGATCCGTTCGCCCGCTCGACGGCCGCGCCGAATCCACCCAACTCGCGCTCCCCGCGCACCACCTCGCGACCCACGGCGTCGTGCTCGGCATGACCGGCTCGGGCAAGACCGGGCTTCTCGTCGCCATCGTCGAAGAAACCCTTCGCGCGCGCATCCCGGTCCTGATGATCGACGTGAAGGGCGATCTCCCCGATCTGCTCCTCGCGTTCCCCGACTTCGCCCCCGCGTCGTTCGCGCCATGGCTCGACCCCGACGCCGCCGCGCGCAACGGCACCACCGTCGACGACACCGCCGCGCGCCTCGCCGACGCGCGCCGCGCAGGCCTGCTCGACGCCGGGATCGACGAAGACGTCCTCCGCGCGTTCCGCGAGTCCATCGCGCCGCGCGTGATCACGCCGGGCACCCACGCCGGCGAGATGCTCCACGTGCTCTCCTCCCTCGAGCGCCGCAGCGCGCGCTGGGACACCGACGAAGAAGGCGCGCACGCCGCACTCTCCGCCGCGGTCTCGCTGCTCCTCCGTCTGCTCGGTCGCGACGCCGATCCCGCCAAGAGCCGCGACCACGTGCTGCTCAGCGTGCTCGCCGAGCGACGTCTCCGTGCGGGCGAACACGCCGGGCTCGACGTTCTCCTCGCCGACCTGGAAGACCCGCCCATCGCGGAGATCGGCGCGATGGCACTCGATGCGTTCTGTTCGAAGCGCGAACGACGCGCCCTCGCGGCGTCGCTCAATGCGCTCCTCGCGTCGCCGACGTTCGCGTCGTGGCGGCAGGGCGCATCGCTCGATGTGGGCGCCTGGCTCGCGCCGCGCGACGACGGCAAGACGCCGGCGGTGATCGTGAGCGTCGCGCATCTCGACGACGAGGAACGCATGCTCGTGCTCGGGATGCTGCTCGAAGAGACCCTCGCCTGGGTGCGCTCGCTTCCGGGGAGCAGCGAGTTGAAGGCGCTGGTGGTGTTCGACGAGATCTACGGCTTCCTCCCGCCGCATCCCGCGTCGCCGCCGACGAAGCGTCCGCTGGTGGCGTTGATGAAGCAGGCGCGCGGTTTCGGGGTGGGCGTGATGCTCGCGACGCAGAACCCGATGGACCTCGATTACCGCGCGTTGAGCAACGCGGGGACGTGGTTCGTGGGCCGGCTCCCGACCGACGCCGATCGCGCCCGCGTGGTGGAAGCACTGGTCGACGGGCAGTCGGTGGGCGAAGGGATCGAGCAGGACGCGCTCGAACAGACCCTGAAGATCCTCGCGCCGCGATGGTTCGTGATGCGCGACGTGCACGCGGAGGGGCCGAGCACCGTGCTGCTGCAGGCGCGATGGACCATGTCGTGGCTGCGCGGCCCGCTCACCCGCGCCGAGATCAAGCGGGTGGGGACGGTATTAGCTTTCTGACATTTCGCTGTC
>CBIHQZ010001302.1:0-2401 GCA_966212315.1 uncultured Myxococcales bacterium | reverse complement strand
GTCGAAGCGCCCGAACGCGCCCTCGCGATCGTCGAGGAACTCCGTCGTCGCGGCCTCGGTCGCGCCGCGCTCGTGACGAACGAAGTCGCCGAAGGCCACGCATTGCCCACCCATCCCGCAATGGATGGCGTGAGCGGAATGCTCGTCGATCTCATCGGCGGCATCGATTCGATTCCTGCGGCGCTGCGCGACGTGATCCGACCGGTGGTGCTCGTCGAGTCACTCGATGCGGCGATCAGCGCATGGCGCTCGCGCCCCGAGAACGGCGCGGCGTATCGCTACGTGAGCCGCGCGGGCGATGTGCTCGAAGCATCGGGTCGCATCGTCGGTGGAACGCCGGAACAAGCGGGCGCTGGTTTGCTCGCGACGCATGCCGAGATCCGATCGCTCGAACCGAAAGTCGAGACCCTCACCGCGAAGCGTGCGGAACTCACCGCCGAACTCGAGGCGACGAAGCAGAAGCTGCAGAGCGCAGCGGCGGAGTTGGAAGAGTCACGCAGCGAACTTCACGTGCAGGAACTCGCGATCGTGCAGATCGAACGCGACGTGAAGGGCCACGAGGCCGAGGAACTCCGGATTCGCACGCGACTCGATCAGCTCGGTCGCGAACTCGCCGAAGCGGACGCGGCACTCGACGAGTCGAACCGCGAAGACAAGAACCTCGAGGACACCTGGCGCGACGCGCACGGCCGATTGGAAGCGGCGCGCGAAGGCTTGATGACCGACGAGTCCGAGACGATGGCCTGGCGTTCGGAGGTCGAACGCGCGAACACGAAACTCACGGACACGAAGATCGTCTCGGCCCGCGCGCACGAACGCGCGGTCGCGGCGCGCAACTCGGTGCAGCGACTCGATCGTTCGGAGCAGGAACTCGGCACGCGGCAGACGCGCCTCGAGACAGAACTCGCGCAACTTGCCGTCACGCAGGGCACCGCCGCCGCGCAGTACATGGTGTTGCGCGAAGGGGTAGGGGAGGGCGTGCACGAAGCGCAGCGTCTTCGCGAAGAACTCGCGACGCGCCGCGAGCGTTACGACTCGCTCAAGCACGAACTCGGCGAGATCGAGGGGATCGCGAAGAACGTTCGCACTCGCAAGGATGCGCTGTCGAAGCAGGTCAACGCGCTCGAGATCAAGACGCGCGAAGAGTCTCTCGCGGTGCAGCACTTGATCGAAGGCGCGGCGGAGAAACACCAGGTCGTGTTGCCGCGCATCATCGGCGACTACCATCTGCGCACGCCGCCGACCGACGCCGATCGCGCGCGTGCCGAGGAACTGCGACGTCTCATCGAACGCATGGGCGAGGTGAACCTCACCGCGATCGACGAGTACACCGAGCAGGAGAAGCGCTCGCGCTTCTTCGTCGAGCAGAAGGACGATCTCGATCGCGCGCTCGAACAGTTGGAAGAAGCGATCGCGCAGATGAACCGCGAATCGAAGAAGCGCTTCAAAGAGACGTTCGACGCGGTGAACGAAAACTTCGAACGCATCTTTCCGCGCCTGTTCCGCGGCGGAAAAGGCTCGCTCCAGCTCTCGAACCCGGACGACATGCTCGAGACCGGCGTCGAGATCGTGGCGCAGCCGCCGGGCAAGAAGCTCGTGAACCTCGAGGCGATGTCGGGCGGCGAGAAGACGCTCACCGCCGTGACGCTGCTGTTCTCGCTGTTCATGTACCGCCCGTCGCCGTTCTGCCTTCTCGACGAAGTCGAGGCCGCGCTCGACGAAGCGAACGTCATCCGTCTGTGCGACCTGGTGCGTGACCTCACGGATCGATCGCAGTTCATCATGATCACCCACAACAAGCGGACCATGTCGATGGCCGACGTGCTGTACGGCGTGACGATGCAGGAACCCGGCGTGTCGAAACTCGTGGGCGTGAAGCTCAAGAAGACCGAGACGCCAACGCTGCCGCTGGAAACGGGTCGTACGGCGGTCGCGTAGTCCTCGACGTCACGGCGAAGGCAGTGGGGCTACTCCGAGTGCCCGGACCCCACGCCGTTGCCATCGCGTCGGCTACTCCGACTGCTCCCGCATCACCCATCCCCGATCCCTGCGGCTACCCCGAGTGCTCGCCGTGCACGCCGTCACGGTCTTCTCGCCTACTCCGACTGCCTCCCCGTCACCCGCCATCCATCGCTGCGAGCACTCCGAATGCCCGCCGACGACCTCGCCGCTATCGTCCTCGAGCACTCCGACTGCCCGCATCGACCATCGCGCCGTGCGCCACGGGCACTCCGAGTAGGCGCCCTCGACGTGTTCACCATCGTCGGGAGGCAGTCCGAGTAGACCGCAGCGACCCTGGACCGTGGACGTGAGCACTCGGATCGCCCCGAACCCTTCCGCGGACGATCCTCAGCCGGCACTCCGACCGCCCGACCCCCTCACGCCGTCATCACCGTCGGGC
>CBIHQZ010001301.1:0-2402 GCA_966212315.1 uncultured Myxococcales bacterium | reverse complement strand
GCGCGGAGCGAGCGCTCACCAACGCGCTAAGCGATGCGTCGATCGTCGTGCGAACGGAAGCCGCCGATGCGCTGGCTCGATTCGGCGGACGCGAAGCACTCGACGCGCTCATCGCGCGCTGGTCGGATGGTCGCCCGCTCGATCGCGTTCATGCAGCGCGTTCGATCGGTCGAATCGGGGCGCGCACCCACGATCCCCGCGCCGCCGCACTGCTCACCGACCTGCTGCCTCGCGCATCCCGCGAAACCGGCGCCGCTGTTCTCGACGCGCTCGCGTCGCTGGCCTCGAGCGGTGACGACCGCGCGTACGCGGCACTGCGCGATGCATCCAGCAACGACGCGTTCGATGTCGAAGCACTGGGCGCACTCGGCAACGCACTGGACGGCGCACCGCCCGCGATGCGGATCACCATTCGCGACACGCTCATCGCTCGCGCGTCGAGCGGCGGGGATCCCTCGCGCGTCGCGACCGCGTTGTGGGGGCTTTCGCACGGCGATGCGAGCGCACAGGCCGCGCTCCTCGCACACGCGACGGATCCATCACCCTACGTAGCGACGAACGCGATGGGCGCGCTGGCGCGATTGTGGTCGAACGGTGTCGCCGCCGATCCTGCCGGTCGACCGACCCTCTGCGAACACGTCCTCACCCGCCGTCATCCGACCGTTCGCGCCAATGCGCTGCTCGCGGCGACGCGTGCCGGATGGAGTTGCGCGCGTCCCGATGTGCTCCGCCGAATGCTCACCGACGGGCGCGCGGATTTCGTACGTCACGCCGCGATCGACGCACTCGCGCTCAGCGTGCGCACTGCCACCGGCGACGAACTCGCGCTCGCGCGCACGGAGCTTTCGCAGTGCGCTGCGGTCGATCGTTCGCCAGCCATCTCGGCCCACTGCGCGGCCGCTCTCGCGACGTCACCGACTGCCAGCAGTGCGCCGCCCGCGGAGGCGTCGAATCGACCGGCGAGTGATCCCGAGGGCGTCGAAGCACTCGTTACGCGTGACGACGAAGAGCATCTCGCGCTCGGTGTACCGGTGGCGTTGGTGTTTCGCGACGGCGTCACGCGCATCGCGTGGACAGGCGCGGACGGATGGGTTCACGACCGTCCGTCGCCACGCGGAAGTTACCTCGTGCTCGAAGCCGACACGCTCGGCCTCGAGCCGTAGGACGACTTCACTCGGGCATGAAGTAGGTCGCGCAGCATTCGTCGGTCTCGAAGACCATCACGCGCGCAACGCGGACGCGGCCATCGGCACCGACGCGGCGCTGGAGTTCTTCGGCAACGTGACGCGCGATGTTCTCCGCGGTCGGATTCACGTCGTCCCACGGCGGGATCTCGTTCAAGAACACGTGCTCGTAGGGTTCGACGATGTCTCGCAGCGTCTTCGCGAGGTCTGCGAAGTCGAGCACGAAGCCGCGCGAGTCGAGTTCCTTCGTGCGAACGAATGCACGCACGCGCCAGTTGTGGCCGTGGAGCCGTTCGCCTTCACCCGGCGCGAGGCGGAGCTGGTGCGCCGCGCCGAAGACTGTCTCGTGCTGGATCTCCCACATCGTGCGGTTTCCTCCGGGACGATCGCGTGTCGCAAGGACGCGCGCCGTCAGCGAGCAATAGGCGTTGGCACCTAACACCCCGGGGCTGTGGCCGCAATCTCGGCTTGTGTGTGAAAGCGTTGTTTCGGACGCGAGCTACTGGAGCAGCTCGTCGATCATCGCGCCCGTAAGCGCGGCGAAGGTCACGTAGCCGACGCCCATGTGGATCGTACGAAGCGACGCCGAGAAGTCTTGCGCAGGGCTCGACGTGGAGCCGGGCGACGGTGTGGTGGAGAGACCGAATGCGGTCGGGCTGGCGGCCATGATGCCGAGGATCGGTTGAAGCACCATGCCGACGAGATGGACCCACGCGAGGGCCTTGTGAATGCGAAGTCGTCGCGCGCGCGGATCGTTTCCAGCCGAGGCATGTTCGGGATCGGGCATCGCGAGGGCGTAGATGCCCGTGGCGGTGTAGAGCCCGAGGGTCACGAACGCGGAGACTTCGTGCATCGTGCCGAGGCCACTCGCACCCCAGTCGCCGAAGATGCAGCCCGACGCGCCCGTGGGTGACACGTTGGAGCAATTGCCGGGTCCGAACCACGTGCGCTGATTGATGGCCATGATCGTTCCGAGCGCCTCGGTGACGAGCAGCCCGGACCACGTCGCGATGCCGAGCGGGCGGTGCACGCGGGTCATGCGCGCGCGCTGTCGCAAGAGATCGATGCTGGGTTCTTCCTCGGCGGGCGCCTCGCTCGCGGCTTCGGCAGCCGGGGCTTCGCTGGCCGGCGGTGCGTCGGACGCGGTGGGCTCCGCACTCGCGGCCTCGAGGATTCCGGCGCGGGGATGCTGGTCGCAGTCCGTCAGCTCCGCTCGCG
>CBIHQZ010001300.1:0-2403 GCA_966212315.1 uncultured Myxococcales bacterium | reverse complement strand
GTCGTCGATCGCGCGTGGTGACACGATCCGAACGTTGCCGTCGATCGCCGCGAGCGCTTGCTGCCATCGACCGATCGCGATCGGCGCGCACACCACATCGATCCGCGCTTGGGCCGGTGTCGCGCGGGCGATCCATTCGGCCGCGAGTCGGCGAAACGATTTCGGCGTGCGCCGCACGACCGCGCGTCCGGGCCATTCGAGCGCAGTGCACGGTGCCCTCTCGATCTCGCGTCGCGCCGCAAGGCGAACTGCGAGCGCGTCGTCGTCGTGGACCGCGAGCGCGTCGGAGCATTCGAAGCGCGCGTTCGGAAGCGTGATCGCCACCGTGGCTGTACTGGGCGTCGAGCGCGCCGCGCCGCAGTTCTCGCACGCTTCGTCGGTGGCCAACACCCGCCAGCTGCACCGGCCGCACGCCGCACTCTGCCCTTCCGCCAGCACGCGCACGATCTCAGCGCTGCCGGGTCCGGCGGCCGACTCGAGCCACGCGAATCGCGCGGACGGATCGAACAGCATCACACGCTCACGCGACGCAGCGGCGCGCTCGCCGATCGCGCCCGCGTCCGAGCCCACTCGCGCAGAGCGTGAAAGCGCTCACCCATCGTCTGCGAGAGCGGCACCGTCTCACGCATCGCGCGCAACACATCGCGCGTCTCGAGTTCCCGCCCTTCGTCGAACGCGTGGAACAAACCACTCACGATCGCTGCTTCGATCTCGGCCCCCGACATGCCGTCGCTCGCCTCTGCGAGCGCCTCGAGATCGAATCGCTGCGCGTCGCGCTGCCGGCGCGTGAGATGGATGCGTGCGATGTCGTGTCGCTCCGCGAGTGTCGGGAGATCGACGAAGAAGATCTCGTCGAAGCGGCCTTTGCGCAGAAACTCGGACGGCAGTGCATCGACATCGTTGGCCGTCGCGACGACGAAGACCGGCTCGGTGTGCTCCTGCATCCACGTGAGAAACGTCGCGAACACGCGCTGCGAAGTCCCGCCGTCGTGGCTGCCGCCGGTGCTCGCGAACCCTTTCTCGATCTCGTCGACCCACAGCACGCACGGCGACATGCGCGACGCGATGGCGATGGCCTGGCGAACGTTGGCTTCCGACGAACCGACCAGCCCTGCGAACATCGAACCGACGTCGAGACGCAACAAGGGCATCGTCCATGCGCTCGCGATGCTGCGCGCGCAAAGACTCTTGCCGGCACCCTGCACGCCCGCGAGCAGAACGCCGCGCGGCGGTGGCAGTCCGAACGCACGCGCGCGCTCACCGAATCCTGCGCCTCGCTGTGCGACCCACGCCTTCAGCACTTCGAGCCCGCCGACCGCGTCGAGCCCGCCATCCGACGCAACCGGTTCGAGCATCCCGCTGTTGCGAATGGCGTGATGCTTCGCGTCCAGCACGTCGCGCACGGTGCTCGCGTCGACGCCGCTACGCGTCACGATGCTCTGCGCCATCGCGCGTGCGAATCCGCGCAAGGTGAGGCCGGTCGCGGCGGTTGCGATCGCATCGCGGATCGCGCGGTCTTCGGTGATCGAGACTCGCGCACCACGCGCGGCCTTGCTGCAGAAGGCATCGAGCGACGCGGTCAGTTCCGTCACGTCGGGGAGCGGCAGGTGAATCACGAGCATCTCGTTGGCGAGTTCGAGCGGTGCGCTGAAACCCGCGCCGACGATGACCATCGTTCGCGCGCTTCCTTCGATGCGGCGAGCCGTGTCTTTCACGCGACGGGCGATCGCGGGATCGCGCAAGGCAACATGCAGATCGAGCAACGCGAACGCCGCCGGTTCGTCATGTTCGGCGATCGAGTCGAGCACCGCCGCGGCCGGTGCGAGCGCGCCGTTCCATCGCGTGCCTCGCGTCGCGCCGAGTCCCCGCGCCTGTGTCCATGCGAACGCTGCCCGGCCTGCCCGCGCACACGCGCTGTCGATCGCTTCGATCGCGCGTTCTTCCTCGGCCGTGACAAGGAAGATCAGCGGTTCTCGCGCACGAAACGCGCGTTCCAGTTCGTCGACGGTCGCGGTCCGGACACTCACGCGCGCAGCGTAGCAGCCCCGGTCACATCCAGAGGTAGGTCATCTTCGCGAGGAGCATCGTGTCGGGCCGGGTCGACCCGACGAGACCGAGGCCGCTGTCGAATCCGGCGTCGCCGCTGTACGCGGTGAGGGCCGAGCGATGCAGCAGCACGACGGTGAAGAAGCTTCCGGGGAGATACTCGTATCTCCCCACGGCGTTCACCGTGAGCGAGACGCGATCGTAGTCGGCGTTCCCGCCATACGCGCTGGCGACGAGCCGGTCGGGTGCGACGAGTTCGCGATAGTGGTCGTAGCGAAATGAAGCCGCCAGGAACTGCGAGTAGAGATCGAAGGTGAGCCTCCGCGTGACGGCCGCGCTCGCGCGCAACGACACGTC
>CBIHQZ010001299.1:0-2404 GCA_966212315.1 uncultured Myxococcales bacterium | reverse complement strand
TCTCGCCTCGACGATCCCGCGCTTCCAACGGCGCGCCGTGTTTCGTCGCGAGTTGCACGGCATCCCAGCGACCACCCTCCGCAGCCTTCACGATCGCCGGTTCGCGGTCGTACTCGGCGGCGAACGGAACGCCGCGCGTGATGAAAGCCTCGGCGAGTTCGAGGTCGCCCTTCTTGAAGGCCTCGAGAAAGAAGAAGCGACTCTCCCGCAGAAAGCGCGGATCGAATCCGTTGCGAACGAGGATGGCGTCGGCTTCGAGCGGGGTCATCGCGAGCGCGATCGTAGCGGCGGAGACGTCAGGAAAACGAGTGCGTCGATCAGCGCGGCACGTGTTCCTGGAGCGCCTGGTACTTCGGGCAATGCGCCACGACGCTGTCGATCGATTCGCTTCCCGTGAGCGTCGGCAGGTCGCGACCGCATCCATCGGGGTCTTCGGTGACGCTGCGAATCGAGCCCCAGTATCCGTACTGGTAGATGAACTCGGGCGGCGTGCCGGTGTCCGCGAGCGTGAAGTGCATGAACGGCGCTTCGTCGAAGCGAGCGAGCCACTCGGTGAAATAATGCTGATATGCGACGTACATGCGGCGGTCGTGCTGCGCGAGGTGCTTCACCATCTGATTGTCGGTGCCGGTGAGGTTCGTCGTGCGAGCCATCGGACGAAGCGCCGTCGTGCGACGCGTCGTTCGTCGAGGGCGAACTGCATGCAGCGAATGCCGGCGCGACCAGTGAGAACGCGAGAGACAGCGTGGAGAGGTCACGTCGCAGAGACATCGATTCAGCTCGTTCGTTGCGCGCGAAGCCCTCACGCTATCCCGCACGTATCTTCACTCGCCGGACTTCGAGTGACGCGACGCAAACGCGACGCGCGGAAATCCGCGGCGCCTACCCCTCGAATCGTGCGACCCGCCCGGGGCCGCGTGGTGTCTATCAAGCCACCAGGCAGCAACAACATCGCGATGGCAGCGACATCGCCTGACAACTGATGTCTCCCGTGCAGGTTGGCGGCCTCGTTCGCCGCGTCCGTTGCGGCGTCGGGCGCGGTCGAGCCGACGCAGCCCGCGACGAACGGTGATGCGATCGTTGCGACAGCGAGCGTTGCGGGAACGACGAAGCGAGGGCGACGGGGGAACACGGCGCGAAGGTGCCGCGCGGGGGGGCGTCACGCGAATCGCGGACGACGAGATCAGAGCTGGCGCGCGATTGCTCGCGCGACGGTCACACGAAGCCGGTCTTGCGCCCGCCGCCCTTGCGGTCGGCCGACGACGGATCCGCCTGGAAGCCGCGCACTTCGTCGAGCAGCACCACGACCCGCTGGTTCTTGTGCGTTTCGGCGACGACGTACTCGTTCTCGAGCGTTACGCGAGTGATCAGCACGACCGAGATCGGCGCGCCGTTGCGACCGGCGTGCATCGTGACTTCCCAGTTCGGATCGATCAGCACGCTCGCGCCGTCCTCCTTCACGTCGGGGAGGGACTTGAGCATCGCCTTGATGGTTTCTTTCGGGGTCATGGTGCCGAGGTTATGGCGTAGGGCCCCGCTCGGTTCAAGCGCAGGGTCGGGTGATCGGTGATGCCGCTCGGTGTTCGGCCGATTCGCGGGGCGCAGAAACCTGGGTCGCCGCGGTCATCGAACGCCTGCTGCGTAGCGCCGTCACGATCGCGCCAGCGGACCATGCATCTTCGCCCGGCGTCGCGGTACCCTGCCGACGATGGTCACCTGGCAACCCGTCGCCGGCGGTCTCGAGCGACTCTCGCTTCGCACGCCGACGCTCCCGCCCGCGACGGAGACCAATTCGTATCTCGTGCACGGTCGCGACGGATTCTTCGTCATCGAGCCGGCGACGCCGTACTCGCGCGAGCAGTCGGTGCTGTTCGAACAGATCCAGGCGCGCATCTCACGCGGAGAGATGCTGCTCGGCGCGCTCGTCACGCATCATCACGTCGATCACGTCGGCGCGGCGGAACCGTTTCGCACCGAGTTCGGCGTACCTCTCTATGCGCACGCGATCACGCGACGGTTGCTCGAAGGACGCGTCACCGTCGATCGCACGCTCGACGACGGCGACACATTGCCGGGGACCGACGTTCGCGTGCTCCACACTCCGGGACACGCGCCCGGGCACGTGTGTGCGTGGCACGAACAGCATCGATGGCTCGTCGCGGGGGACATGGTCGCGTCGGTGGGGACCATCGTGGTGGATCCCGACGACGAGGGGGACATGGCCACGTACGTGGCGCAATTGAAGCGGCTGCGCGCGCTCGAATCGAAACGGTTGTTGCCCGCACACGGCGACCCGATCGATGCGCCCGAGAAGCTGCTCGAGTTCTATGTGACCCATCGCGCCGAGCGTGAATCGAAGGTTCGCGATGCAGTGCGCGAGGGGACGCGCGACGAACATGGCGTC
>CBIHQZ010001298.1:0-2412 GCA_966212315.1 uncultured Myxococcales bacterium | reverse complement strand
TCGACGCCGCGCTTGTTCGTGCGTTGTTTCACCTCGGCGACGAAGTCCTGCTGCGTGTAGTCGAACGCTTCTTCCGCACCGAGCTGTTTTGCGCGCGCGCACTTCTCGGGCGAGCCCGCCGATGCCCACACGCGTGCGCCGAGCATGCGAGCGAGTTGAATCGCCGCGACGCCGACGCCGGATCCGGCGCCTTGCACGAGCACGAGATCACCCGGCTTCACCCGCGCTTTGAGCACGACCATCTGGTACGCGGTCTGGAACGTGAGAGGCACCGCCGCGGCCTCGGCGAACGACAGGTTCGCGGGGAACGGCATCACGTTCTGCGCCGGGATGTTCAAGAGCGACGCGTAACCGCCGTTCGTGTTCTCGCCGAGGATCTTGTACTTCGCGCACAGATTGTCGTCGCCGCGCTGACACGCTTCGCACACGCCATCGGACACGCCGGGCGCGACGAGAAGCTTCTGGCCCACGACCGCGTTCGTGACACCGGGCCCGATGCTCTCGACCTCGCCAGCGATGTCGCTCCCGAGCCGATGCGGGTATTCGAGCTTCAGCCCCGGCAGCCCGCGACGCACCCACAGATCGAGATGGTTCAATGCGACGGCGCGAACTCGCACGCGCACCTGCCCGGGACCCGGTTCGGGCACGTCGATGTCGCGCGCTTCGAGAACGTCGATAGGGCCGTGCTTGTCGAGAACGATCGCGTGCGCGGTGGTCAACGACGGCACCTTACCGCACCCGCGCTGCGTCCCGGTAGAGTGCTGTCCGCGCGTGCGCTCATCACGCAACGACTCGCTGCGCGCGCTACCCGCGCCCACCATCCCATGACCATTCCACTCTCTCCCGCCTACCTCCATCGCCGCGTCTCGCGTGGGCACCCGTTCGCGCCCGACGACCGCCAGATCCTCGCTCCCACGCGCGCGCTTCTCACCGACGCCGAGCAGCGTCGCCTCCCGCCCGCGCTCGCCCGCCTGCACGCGCACTTCGCTGCGCGCATCGCCGCCGCGCCCGCGCCCTTCGCATGGCTCGCCGACGCGCTCTCGGGCCGCACGACGGTATTCGAATGCGCGCGCTTCGACACCCGCGAGTACTGGAACATCCGCCTCACGCGCTCGCACGTCGACGACCTGGCGAGCATCTGTTTCGGCTGCGATGCCAACAGCGAGGGCACGATTCCCGCCTCCGTGCCGCGTGCGCTCGCGTGGATGCGCGAGACCTTCGGCACCATCAACCTCGTCGCAGAGCAGAGCGGCACTGCGCCGATGGGTTGGACGCTCGCCGAGATCGAGGCCCGTGATCGCGTCGGCACCGCGTCGCTCGCGGCGGAGTTCCCGGAGCACACCTTCGAAGACGCATGGACCCACCGGCGCACGGTGCTGCCGGCCGATGCGAGCGAGTGGGTGAGCCTCTACGAGACGGACGGCGACTGGCTCTTCGCGGACATCACGCGCAACGAGACCGTGTGGCTCGGCCCCGAGTGGACCGGCGAGATGGCGACGCGCTTCGCTGTGCCGTGGGAGCGCGCGGCGGCGTTCGTGTTGTGGCGGATGGCGCGGTTGACGGATCCGGGTCCGTTGCGCCCGGTGGATTTGCGGATGCTCGCGGCCGGGTAGCGAGGTTTCGGCGCCGACGTCCTGCGCCGGGTTTTCCGGCTCAACGACTCACCGGCAACGAATCATGAACCGCACACTCGGGCACCCGCTCGAGCCGCCGCCCGCGATGCTGATGTCCGCGTACTCGTCGTGCGTCGTCGGCGTGTTGCAGTGCCCGATCGGATCGTTCCACGTCGCACCTTGCGCGAGATCGAGATAGCCGCCGCCGTACGACATCCAGACGTCGGCGTTGTAGTCGCGGCTGTGATTGTGGAACGCGAACATCGTGCGGCTCGACACGCCGGCCATCACCGACGCGGGCGTGACCGTGACGCGGCAGAAGTTATCGATGTCGATGTGCACGTGCATCGGCCCGGTCGCGACGTCGGCGGGCGCGTCGGTGCCGGTGTCGCGCGCACCCGTGTCGATCGGGACGTCGGCCGCGCCGGAATCGGTCGCCGCGTCGATGGCCGCCGTGTCGAAACCCGTTTCGGCGGTGCCCGTGTCGAACGCCACGTCATCGCTTGCGTCGCCTTCGTTTGCATCGAGCCTCGGGTCGCCATCGGCGATGGTGTCGCGTGGCTGGAGCGCATCGGTCGTCGCGTCGCGGACGACATCGATCGGCGTCGCGTCGCCTGTGCCATCGGCAATCGCCGCATCACCGCCTGCGTCGCGCGCTGCCCCGTCGCCACACGCGATGGCGGCGAGTGCGACTGCACCGACAACACACCCCCACGACCATCGCGAACCGGACCCGTGCTTCATATGCGCCGAGCGTAGTCTCACAAATTCAACAACGCCCCCAACACCGCCATCCCCA
>CBIHQZ010001297.1:0-2414 GCA_966212315.1 uncultured Myxococcales bacterium | reverse complement strand
CGCGCGTGCACGTCCCGACGCTGGTGATCGCGGGCGAGCGCGACACCTTCACGCCGCCGCGTCTCGCCGAACAGATGGCGCGCCAGATCGAACACGCCACGCTCGAAATCGTCGCCGAGGGTTCGCACTCGTGCGCGATCGAGCAGCCCGAGTTGGTGAACGAGCGGGTTGTCGCGTTTCTCGAGCACGCGCTGCGCTGAGGTCTCTCGAACATCGAGGCATGACAGCCTGCTGTCGATGCGCGCGCGGGCGCGTGTGACCTCACCCCCGCTGCCGCGTGCCTCTCTCCCTCGATGCCCGCGCCGGGCGCTCGAACGCAGGCATCGTCGAGAGAGGGGCTCGAAGGATGAGGCGTGATGGTCGACTGTACTCGTAGCAGTGCGGCAGGCCGGCAACGTCGAGGGCGCGGGACGTCACGTCGAGGGCGCGGGACATCACGTGGCGCGCAGGGGATGCGTGCACTGGAGGCGTCGCGACGGCCAGGACGCCGCGGCGAAATCCACCGGAAGCCAAGCGGGACGCATCCGCGCCGAGACAACTACAGCGCACTGCGCACTCAACGCTTCTGACGTTCGTACGACCTCGTTCCCGACCCTCATCCTTCGCCGCCATCGTTCCAGCCCCTCTCTCGACGTCGCCTGCGCGCCGCGCGACGACTGCGGGCGACGGAGGGAGAGGGGCGCGCGGCAGCGGGGGTGAGGTCTCTCGAGCGTCAATCCATCGGGCCGCCGCCGCGGCTCTTCTTCGCGGCCAGATCACGCTTCGAGATCCGCCCCGGCGGTCCCTTCTTCGGCGCGGGCGGCGCACCCGGCAATCCCGCCGTCTGCGCGTCGCGCGCGCGCTGCACCATCGTGCGGAACAATCGCATCAGCTGCGCTTTCACTTCGGCCTTCTCGCCAAGTCCATCCAGCGCTTCGGCCGCCGCTTCGATGGTCGCGAGATGATGCCGCTGCGACTGCTCGCGAAGCTTTCCGTACGCCGAAGGTTGCGCCGGATGAAGCACCACGCGACCGAGCTTCAGCAGCCACGGATTGCGCCACCAGAGGGTCTTCGCTTGCGACCACGTTCCGTCGATCAGCACGATCCCGTCGAGCGGTCGCTTCTTCGGATCGAGCGCGTGTCCGTTGCGATCCATCACCACCAGCGGCTGCTTCTGCTCGGCGGCGGTGAGATCGCGCGGAAGCGAGCCGGTGTAGAGAACAGCCCAGCGCTTCGGGTCGGCGTCTTCGTCGTCGAGCGCCTGCGCGACCGAGGCCCACGCGAGACCGACGCGAACGACGCTCCCCACCAGGGAAAGCTCGGTGAGCTTCGCGGTACCGAGCACTTTGTCGGGCTCCTGCGGATGCTGCAGCACCACCACCCGGAGGCGGGTCTTCAGCGGAACGATCCGGTCGCACACGCAGAGCGCGGTGGGCTTTTCGCAGCGGGGACACGTTTCGACGGCATCGGTCGCGGACGGAGGCGCAGGTCGGTCGGAAGCCATGGGCGCGGAGGGTGACACGAGCGACGCCCGGATGCGCGCGTGTTGCGCGAAGCCCTCGCCGGACTGTTGGTTCGCTGCGCGGAGTCCGTCTAAAGTGCCGGCCATGACTGCACCCAAGACCTGGCGATTGGAGGGCTATGCCTCCGACGCGAGAACCGCGATCGCCGGCGCACAGGCCCTCGCCGACGAACGTTCGCATGCCGAGGTCGACCCGCTTCACTTGCTCTATCGCCTGCTCGATCGCGACGTGTACGCGCAGAAAGCGTTCACCGAAGCCGGCATCGATCCGGGCGACGTGCTCGTCGAAGCCGAAGCGGTGATGCGACGTCTGCCGCAGGTGCCGAACGCGGTCGCGTATCTCTCGCCGAAGCTCCTCGCGGTGACCACGCGGGCCGAGAGCGAAGCCGCGCGCGATGGCGTGCCGGTGCGCGTTCGGCACTTGCTCCTCGGTATCGCCGGTGAAGTCACCGGACTGAGTGCGGCCGTGCTGCGCGCGGTGGATCTCGACGAAGCGCGGCTGCGATCGGCGACCAAGAGCGTTCCCGAAGCGGCGCCCGGTGCGGTGACCGAAGTGCCGGGCGAAACGCGCTCGAGCGGTGGCGGTGGCGGCAGCGGCGCGGTGCAGGCGGATGGCGACGCGCTGCAGAAGTTCACGCGCGACATGGTGCTCGAAGCGCAACGCTCGCCGTTCGACGGGATCGTCGGACGCGACGGCGAGATCCGCCGCGTGCTGCAAGTGATCGCGCGACGGCAGAAGAACAACCCGGTGCTCGTGGGCGAAGCGGGCGTGGGCAAGCGAACCATCGTGAAGGCGATCGCGGCGCGACTGGCGACCGGTGATGTGCCCGAGCCGCTGCGCAAGAAGCGATTGATGCAGCTCGATCTGGGGTTGCTCATCGCGGGCGCGAAGCTGCGCGGCGAACTCGAAGAT
>CBIHQZ010001296.1:0-2417 GCA_966212315.1 uncultured Myxococcales bacterium | reverse complement strand
TCGAGCCCCTCTCTCGACGATGCCTGCGTGCATGCGCCCGGCCGGGCATCGAGGGAGAGGGGCGCGCGGCAGCGGGGGTGAGGTCCGCGCTGGCGCGCGCATCGACAGCACACTGTCATATCTCGATTCTTCGACAGCCTTCGCTCATCCCGGCGACTTGTCGAGAAACCCGAATACCCGCCCGATGCGTTCGCCCTCGAGCGCGATCACATCGAACCCGATCGCCACCGGCTCACTCGCCCCCTTCGGCGCCGCGTGCCAGGTGAACCGCGCCTGCGTGTGATGCGTGTCGACCTTCCCCGCGAGAGAGAACAGCACCCCCGGATAGCGCGCCTGGATCGCACCGACGAATGCATCGATCGCGGCCGGCCCTTCGAGATCCGCGTGCGGGTCGGTGTAGCGGGCGCCCGCTGCGTAGACCTCTTCGATGAGTGCCTTGCGTCGCTGTGCATCGGTCTCGTTGAACGTGGCGAGGTAACGCTGGACCAGGGCTTCGACGTTGTTCTGCATGACGAACTCCTCTTCGTGAAGCGCACCGCGTTCGTGCGGTGCGCGAGGGAGTTGTCGGGCGTGGCGAGCCCGCGAGCGATTACCTCGGAGGTCATGGCGAGTCGATTTTCGTACGGGTAGTTTCGTTCACATGCAGATGGCACCGAAGGCGCCGACGGTCGGCGTGATGTTGCGTGAGTGGCGAACGACGCGCCGCAAGAGTCAGCTCACGATGTCGATCGAAGCGGGCGTTTCGACGCGGCATCTCAGCTTCGTCGAAACGGGTCGCTCGATGCCGAGTCGCGACATGGTGCTCACGCTCGCCGAAGCGTTGGAGGTTCCGTTGCGCGAACGAAACACGCTGCTCGAGGCCGCAGGATTCGCCGCGGAGTTCCGCGAGACACCCCTCGGCGCGCCATCGATGAACGAAGTGCGCGACGCACTCGAACACATGCTGCGTGCGAGCGAGCCGAATCCCACCCTGGTGGTGAATCGCCGCTACGACGTGTTGATGGCGAACGAAGCCGCGCGGCGTTTGATCGCCGACTTCGCGCCCGGATGGGAAGGCCCGCTGAACATCGTGTCGATGCTGCTCTCGCCGCGCGGGTTGAAGCCGTCGGTGTCGAATTGGGGCGAAGTCGCGCACCACGTTGCGATGCGGACGCGTGCGGAGTTGGAAGCATTGCGAGTGCGTGACGAAGCCGACGACCGCGTGCTGGCCGAGATCGCGGGCGCGCAGTCGGCCTTGCTGCGCGCTGCGAGCGAGCGGGGTTCGTCGCGTGCGGTGCTCATCCCATTGCGCTTGCGTCGGGGAGAGTTGGCGCGCGAGTTGTTCACCACGATCACGACGCTCGGCACGCCGCTCGACATCACGTTGCAGGAGTTGCGTATCGAGACGCTCTTCCCAGCGCGCGCGGGGCGCGAGCGAGAACGTGACCGCCCGCTCATCCTGAGCGAAGTGCCGAGTCTGCGAGGCACGTAGTCGAAGGACGCAGCGCGGTAGCGAGCTGGCGGCGACAACATGCGACCGTCCGCGCCGCCCTCATCGGTGTGGAGTTCGGCGGCTCCGCGACACGCACTCCGAGTGCCCTCGAATTGCTTCCACAGCAACGCGCTGTCACTCCGAGTGCCCTCGAATTGCTTCCGCAGCAACGTGCTGTCACTCCGAGTGCCCTCGAATTGCTTCCGCAGCAACGCGCTGTCACTCCGAGTGCCCTCGAATTGCTTCCACAGCAACGCGCTGTCACTCCGAGTGCCCTCGAATTGCTTCCACAGCAATGCGCTGTCACTCCGAGTGCCCTCGAATTGCTTCCGCAGCAACGTCACTCCGAGTGCCCTCGAATTAACCAGACCAAGCCAAAACACCCCCCAACACCGCCCATTTACAAACCGGGTAACCACGTTACCCTCCGTCTCGTCCATGGCCCTCCGCGCCCACGCCGCCGCCACCCCCTCGCCCGCCTTCCGCGCGATCGCGGCCCCGCGCACCGTCGCGAGCGAGGTCTTCGAGCAACTCGCGCTCGCCATCGTGCGCGGTGAGTTCCCCGCCAACTCGCAGCTCCCCTCCGAGCGCGTGCTCGCCGAACAGTTCGGCGCATCGCGCGTGGTCATCCGCCCCGCCATCCACCGCCTCGCCGACATGGGGCTGGTGCGCGTGCGCAAAGGCGGCGCGACCGTCGTGTGCGGCGTCGACGAGTCCACCGACCTTCGCGTGCTCGAACTGCTCTACCGCCACGACGCGAGCGATCGAGCCCGCACCGAACGCGACATGATCGAGAAGCAGTACTACCAGGGCGTCGCGCTCCTCGACGCGGCCGACGCGCGCGCGACCGACGCGCAGCGTGCCGCGATCCAGCATCTCGCCGAGACGTTCGCACAAGCCACCGGCGGCGAACGCGAGATCACCGAATTCGAGCGACAATTCTGGC
>CBIHQZ010001295.1:0-2423 GCA_966212315.1 uncultured Myxococcales bacterium | reverse complement strand
CGGGATCGAGCGTGGTGGTGATCGTGTAGCCGCCCTGTCGCAACGCTTCGTCGCCGGCCGTCTGTCGCAACAGAACGCGCGCCGCTTCGACCACCTCGGGTGCGACGCCCTGACTCTCGTCGTCGGGATCGGCGAGACGGATCGGCTCGGCATCGGCGACATCCGCTTCGGCCTGCGTGATGAACCGATTCGACACCATCTGCCCGAGGATCCAGTGACGCCGCGTGCGCGCCGCATCGGGATGCAGTCGCGGTGAGTAATGCGTCGGGCTCTTCGGAATGCCCGCGAGCAGCACGCACTCACCGAGCGTGAGTTCGTTCACGTGCTTGCCGAAATAGAACCGCGCCGCTTCTTCCACACCGTTGCGGCCGTGACCGAACGCGATGTGATTGAGATAGAGAAACAGGATCTCGTTCTTGCTGAGTTCGTGTTCGATGCGCCGCGCGAGGAGCACTTCGCGCACCTTGCGCGCGAGCGTTCGCTCCGGCGTGAGGAACACGTTCTTCACCACCTGTTGCGTGATGGTGCTGGCGCCCTGCGCGGTCGTGCCGTGGCGGATGTTCACCAAGAGCGCGCGCACCATGCCCGGATAGTCGAGCCCGCTGTGACGGTAGAAGTCGGCGTCTTCCGCGGCGAGAACGGCCTTCACCAGGTTCTCGGGGATGCGCTCCATCGGCACCACCGTGCGTCGCTCGATGTACAGCTCGGCGAGCAGTGATCCGTCACGCGCGAGAATCCGCGTGGTCTGCGGCGGACGCCATTGCGCGCGCAGTCGATGCACGTCGGGGAGTTCGCGCCCGTAGTACCAGAAGAGCCCGGCGAGACCGGCGGCACCGAGGATCGCGAGGACGCAACCGAGCACCACGCTCCACACGATCGCGAGTCGAATGCGTTGCCCTCGCGTGCGCGGCGGCTTGCGCGTACCGCCCGTCGACGAAGCGCGATTCGGTCCGGTGACACTGCTCGGACGGCGCGGCGGCGACGTCGACGGACGGGAAGATGGATTCGGCACACGGTCCTTGCTGGTCACGGCGATGGGCGGGCTCGATGGCGACGGCGGTTCGAGATCGCGTTCGGTCGTCGATTCGTCCACCGGGCTCGCCGGCGTGTTCGCGCGACGAGGCCCGACGGGGACGCGCGGCTTCTGACCGAGAGGCGGAGTAGGTCGGCGGGAGGGGTCGTCGTCGCGATTCATAGGGCGTGCGCAGCGTAAACGCGGAACTGCCTCAACGTCATCCGCGCGAAGTGCAACGACGTTGCGCGCAGGGATTCAGTCGCCTAGTCTCCGCGCCCCGGACGAACTGTGCATACGCGCTGCAGGCAATTCACGTGGCTCTCGTTGATGTTCGCGTCGGCTCTCGCACTGGCGGGCTGCCCGAAGCGCATCGGTGACGGATGCACGAACAACATCGACTGCTCGCTCAACGCCGACCGCCTCTGCGACCTCGCGCAGCCGAGCGGCTACTGCACGATTTCGGGATGCGAGCCCGACCGCTGTCCCGACGACGCGATGTGCATCGAGTTCAACGCGAACTCACCGCGACTCTCCAGCCGCGCGTGCATGCACAGCTGCAACGTCGATAACGACTGCCGCACCGGATACATCTGCACGCGCCCGATCGACCCCGCATGCCTGACGATGCCGGCATCGTTTCCGGTGTGTCACCGCCTCCTCGACACGCATCGAAGCCCGTCGCTGCCGACCGGTTATTGCGTGGAGAACGGCGGAACGTCGAGCACACCCGCAGACGCGGGACACGACTGACCCGGGCTCGCCTCGCGTGTGATAGAAGTCAGCCTCGATGTCGCGCAGTCGGCGCGGCAATCGGTGGGGATCTTCTCGAGGGAGTTGTTCATGCGCATTTCGAGTGTCGTTGCCGCTGCGGCGTTGGTTGTCTCGCTCACGGGTTGCAAGTCGAAGTCGGAGCAGTACTGCCGCCAGGCGCTCACAGAAGTGACGCAGATGGCGGCTTCGATGTCGGCGCGTTTCGGTGGCGCCGGTGGCGCAGCGCCGACGATTCCGGAAGAGCCGTTCATGTCGCAGTGCAAGCAGCTCCCCGAAGGCGCGGCCCACTGTGCGGTGCTCTCGTACGCGATGGCGCACCAGCCGGAGTGCCAGCAGTTCGCGTCGCAGCTCCAGGGCCTTCGCCAGCACCACTGATTCCGTCCCACGGCGCGCGCGATCGAGAGACACTCGGCCGCGCGCACGCCGCCGGTTTCGCGCCCGCCTCGTTCGCCTCGCATGAAGTTCGCCGGGTACATCGCTCGCCGCCTGATCGCCGGTCTGATCACCGTGCTCGGCGTCGCGACGATGTGTTTCGTCGTGCTCCACGCGCTCCCCGGTGACCCGACCGATTCGATTCTCGGCGAGACCGCGACCAGCGCCGATCGCATCGCGTTGCGTCGGTCGATGCGTCTCGATG
>CBIHQZ010001294.1:0-2428 GCA_966212315.1 uncultured Myxococcales bacterium | reverse complement strand
GGGACGGATCGAACCGAAGAAGGTCGATCCGGCCCCGATGGCGCGGGCGCAGGAACTCATCGGCGACTTCGAACTCGCCGAGGCCTTCCTGGTTCGCAAGGGCGTGCTCGACGCAGCGCGCGTTCAGAAACTGAAGCCCGGTCCCGGGCAGTCGCAGCAGAAGGCGTGGGTCGTCGACACGCTCGAGAAGCATGTCGCGCTCTGGCGCGAGAGTGCGGACGCGAGCCGGAAGTACGCGCTGATCTCGGACGCCGAGATCGCGGAGGCCGCTCAGCTGGGCGCCAAGATCATGCTGCCGGCGGAGTCACCCGACGCGGATCGAGACGCGGAGAATCTGTTCCGCTATCAGGTCGTCGCGCTCTTCACCGAAGCGTGGGAGGAGATCCGGCGCGGGATCCGCCACATTCGCTGGTACGAGGGCGACTGGGATTCGATCGCGCCTTCGTTGCGGTTGCAGGCAGCAGGACGCCGAGGGCCAGCGGATTCAGAGGAGCCCGCGGCGACGGCGCCGGCTGTGCCTGTGGCCAAGTCGCCCGACGTTGCGCCGGGTACGCCCGGTGCGCCCAAAGAGGCCCTGCCGCCGAGTGACGGCAAGGTGCTCCCGGGCGACGACTCGCCCTTCAAGAAGTAGCGGACGCTTCCAACCGCGCGTGCATCCGGCGCGCACTCCCCGACAATTCACTCAATGAAACCAATGTGATTCGCGCCCGACCGCGTTCGAACGCAGGCGGGAGCGAATGCGACGGCTCGCGGGTGCGTTCGAACGCAGGACGTGTCCGGACGATCGGCCATGGGTGAGCGTTCGATCCCACGAAAGGTAGGATATGTGTTGTTGGGAAGGGCGTTCGAACGCGGGACGTGTCCGGACGATCGGCCATCCGTGGGCGCTCGATCCCACGAAAGGTGGGACATGTCTTGCTCGGCGGAGCGTTCGAGCGCGGGGGCCATGGGGAACGAGCGGCGGCGGGTGCGCTCGAGTGCCGGGGCGAGCGAGTGGGGGGCCTGGGAGGGGCGGTGGAACGGGCGCGAATGGCGCGGCGCTTTCGCTCGGTTCGCGATGTGGACGCCCCGACTGCGCCTGGAGCGTGGGCGCCCGACGCGCCCGCTGCGATCAGCGCCGGCGGCTCAGGCTCTAATCTCAAACGGCTTCGCTGGCGCGAAGGCGTTCGGAGTGAACCAGTCCCACGTTGATGCGCGCAGTTCCGGCGGCCCGAACCGGACACGCTACGTTCGCGCGTCATGGCGGCGCGGATGCGCCGGGGTTCGATTGGCGAGCGCCTCCGAGTGTTGGAGATTCGTGAGCAATGGTGAGCTGGGAGGAGCAGTGGAACGCGCCGGATTGGCGCGGCGGACGTCGCGGGCGTTGCTACTCGGGGTGGCAGTTCACGAAGGGCCGCCCGGCGATCCGCTTGAAGCAGACGTTGGGATCCTCGCAGAGCATGCGATCGCACTCGGTGCATGGACATTCGTTGATGCCACAGCCTTCGGCCGAACATCCCGGACGCGGCGGAGTGCAGACGCCGCAGAGGCCACCGTCGCACGCGGTGACGACGCAGATGTGGCCGAGGTCGCACTGACGATTGGGATTGTTCACGCAGTCGAAGTTGCGATCGCCGCTGTCGACGCCGGCATCGGCCGCGGCGTCGGGGGTGACGGCCTGACCGCATGCGGTCATCGAGAGAAGCGCGGCGAGCAGGATCACGGCGCGGGACATGAGAGCACCTCGGTTCCGACTTGTTGGGGAGTCCAGCAGACTGGCTCACTACAGCCAGTGATCGTGCGACAGGCGAAAGGCGGGCCTGGATTCATGGACGCTGGCTGGAAGCGCTCGTCATGATCGGAAGCCCGCGCTTTTGCGTGATCGGTTCCAACTACTCGGGGTGGCAGTTCACGAACGGATGCCCGTCCGAACGGTTGAAGCAGAATGCGGGATCCTCGCACAGCATTCGATCGCACTCCGTGCATGGACACTCGCTGCCGCCGTCGCAATCGTCGGCCGCGCAACCGGCGCGGGGCGGCATGCATGCGCCGCACAACCCGCCATCGCACGCCGTGATGACGCAGACGTGGCCGACGTCGCACCGTCGAAAGTGATCGTTGACGCAGTCGAAGTTGCGGTCGCCTCCGTCGATGGCGTGGTCTGCGGCGGCGTCGTCAGGAGTGACCGCCTGCCCGCATGCGATCGCCGAGAAAGCGGCGGCGAACAAGATCAGGGCGCGGGGCATGACGAAGGGTTACCGCAGGCCACGGCGCGGGACATCGAATCCGTCGTCCAACGATTCATGGACGGTCCCGCCGCAGACTCTGCACCATGCCCGCCCGATGCCCTCGAAACGCGACGTTCTCGAACAATTGAACCGCGACGAACTCCTCGCCGCGATGGCGCAGTACGAACTCGGCGCGCGGTTCGTGTGGTGAGCTGAAAACC
>CBIHQZ010001293.1:0-2429 GCA_966212315.1 uncultured Myxococcales bacterium | reverse complement strand
GTGCTCGATAGCCCGTGGGAGACGCACTACCACACGTTCGTTCCGCATCCCGTGCGCTATCACGACTTCGGACGACTCGTGTCCGACCTGCACGCGCAGAACATCCGCATCGTGCTGTGGATGACGCAGGAGGTGAACCAGTCCTCGTACGACCTCGAGACGGGTGGCGACACCTATGTCGGTCCCTCGCCGAACTACTACGAAGGAAGTCGCTGCGGATTCTACGTCGACAACGGCACCCTCTATCCGTGGTGGAAGGGCCGCGGCGCGGGGATCGATTTCGAAAACGGGCGCGCGCGCGCGTGGTGGCACGCGCAACAAGACCCGCTCCTGGCGATGGGCGTCGACGGATGGAAGCTCGATTTCGGAGAGAGCTACCTTACGTCGGATCCGGTGCGCACCGCGAACGGACCGATCTCGCATCAGGCCTACAGCGAGTCGTATTACCGCGATTTCCTCGCGTACGGCGCGATGCGAAGCGGCCCCGACTTCCTCACGATGGTTCGCGCGTACGACGCTTCGTACAACTTCGCGGGGCGATTCTTCGCACGGCCCGAAGACGCGCCCGTCGCGTGGATGGGTGACAACCGGCGCGACTGGATCGGCCTCATCGATGCGATCGACGAGATGTTCCGTTCCGCAGAAGCGGGATACGTCGTGGTCGGCTCCGACATCGGCGGATATCTCGATCGCGACGATCAGAACCTCCTCACGCAGGTCCCGTTCAGCCAGACGACGTTCGTGCGATGGACCGCGCTCGGTGCGCTCACGCCGTTCATGCAATTGCACGGGCGCGCGAATCTCGCGCCGTGGACGGTGGAAGATCGCCCCGACGAAACGGTGACGATCTATCGCTACTGGGCGACGTTGCATCACGAGCTGGTTCCGTTCTTCGACAGCCTCGCGCGTGCTGCGTATGCATCACCGCCGCCATTTCGATCGATCGTGCGACCGGTCGGCGCGCAAGCGTCGTGGGTCGGCGACTATCGCTATCAACTCGGCGATGCGTTCCTCGTCGCGCCGATCCTCGAGGACACCGGTCGACGCGACGTTGCGCTTCCATCGGGCGCGCGCTGGTACGACTGGTGGTCCCCGACGGGCGACGCGTTGGCGGGCGGCACCACGCTCACGCAGTACGACAGCTCCGATCGCGCGCGCTTGCCGTTGTTCGTGCGCGAGGGTGCCATCGTGCCGGTGGACGTTTCGAACGCGCTCACCGGACTGGGCTCCGCATCGTCTGCCGGGGCACTCACGTTGCTCGTGTACCCCTCGGCGAGCGGCAGCGACTTCAACGTGTACGAAGCGGACGGCGCGACGACGTCGGTGCATGCCGCCATTGCCGCCGGGACCACGACTGTGACCCTTGCGCCGGTGCGCCGACGAACGATCCTGCGCGTGCGATCCGATGTGCCGGTGACGAGCGTGCAGATCGATGCGCGTGCGGCCACTGCATCCGCGGATCGCGCCGGGTTCGATGCAGGCACGGGTGAGTACTTCTACGATGCGGCGTTGCGTGCAACGTGGGTGCGCATCGCCGCGCCGACCGGTGCGCCCGCGGGAATGTCGACCGTTACACTGTCCCCGTGAGTGGTTCCCACGCGACGTGCTGCGGCGGCGCAACGCTCAGCCCGCCACCACCGCGCGCCGCGCGACGCGCTCGTCCGCGTACAGCTTGTAGGCCGAGAGAAACAGCGACACGACCAGCGGCCCGAGAATCAGCCCCCATCCGCCGAAGGCTTCGATGCCGCCGAAGATGCCGACCAACAGCGGCAGGGGCTGGATCTGATTCGCGCCGAAGCGTGAGAAGAACGGGCGCAGCACGTTGTCGATGGTGCCGATGACCGCGACACCGGCGACGCCGAGGATGATCGCTTCGCGCGCGCGGCCGGCCGCGATGAGCACGCCGCAGAGCGGTACCCACACGAGTGCACTGCCGACGCTCGGAAGGAGCGAGACGAAGCCGGTGAGCACGGCGAAGAAGAGCGCGTTCGGTACGCGGAGGATCGCGTAGATCACGCCTGCGACGACCCCCTGCGCAACCGCGGTGAGCAACTCGCCGACCAGCATCGCGCGCGCGACCTGCAAGAACGTCGCGAGCAATGCGCGAAAGTGCGTGTGCGAGAGGGGCGTGCCTTGCTCGATGCGGGCGATGATCCGTCGTCCGTCGGAAGCGAAGTAATACGAAGCGATGGCGAGCACGAACAGTTGCACCACGATCTTCGAAGCCGCACCGAACGCGTGCGAGACGAACGTCGCTGCGGCGGGACCTGCGCTCTGTGCGAGTGCGACGACGCGGCGCAGCGTGCCGTCACCGTGTTGCGCAGCACCGCGCGGTGCTTCGGTCGCCATGTTCGCGAGCTGACGCATCCAGTTCTGCGGTGGCGCGTGCGCGAAAGTGTCGATCGCTTCGGCGATCATGTTCGCGAGCG
>CBIHQZ010001292.1:0-2430 GCA_966212315.1 uncultured Myxococcales bacterium | reverse complement strand
GAGGTCGACCCCTACTCGATCTTCCCGCGCGCGAACACCGCACCCATCACGATACCCAGCGCCATGAACGCTGCCGCCAGCACCCACGCGCGGTGACCGTCGATCCAAGGCGGCGGCCGCGTCGCGCCGCTATCGCGAAACATCGCCGCGAGAACCGGCACGAACACTTCGTCGCTCTCGCCATACGCAATCCCGATGGTGTGGTTCGACCCGTTCACCGCGGTCGCCGCCATTGCGCGCAAACCGACCGGCACGTGCTCGCCGGTCTCGACGCGCGTACGCATCGCGTCGACGTTGCGCGCGAGCGTGAACGGCGTCGGTCCCTCCACGACCCGCGCTGCTGCGCCTTGCGAACTCGCCACTCGCGTCGCGATGGCAGTCGCCACTCGAGTTCGATCCGCTTCGCTGCCGAAGCCGCCTTCGTCCCACGAGAGCGAGAGAAGCGTGAATCGCGGAGTTCCCAGTCCCGTGATGCAGCGAACGACTGCGCGCGCGCCTTCCGCGGCACGCGACTCGAAGCCCTCGGGACATCGCGCACGCAAGGGGCCCGCGTCGGGCGCGCCCCACGGCGAGACGCCCTCGATCGTGCTCATCCACGCGGCCGTCGCGGCCGGCGCGGCGAACGGTGCGCCGGTGGTGTGGACGATGTTGAGCAGTCCGAATCGATGCCCCGCGGCCACGAGATACACGTCGGCTTCGAGCGGTAGTTCGCCGGCGTCGAGGGTCTGCGTCGAGACCGCCAGTCGTCCCTGTGCGGCGGTCGCTGCGGTGGGAGCGTCGCTCGATGCATGCGCACCGTGGGAAGCGGCCGCGGCCACCGTGGCTCGCAACGCCGCGTCACGAACGCGTTCGGCCTGGTCGGCGCTGCGATAGAGCCCCACCGTCGCAACGGGTGTCGCACCAGCGGACTCGCCGTGCGCGCAGGCTCGCAGTGCGGTGGCGCCCGGAATCGACGGCGGGGAAACCTCGGTCCATCCGGTCGGACACGCCGGTGCAGTGACGCGACTGAGCACCGCTTCGGCGCCGAGCACCGCCCCCGCGGCAACCACGCCTACGCCGAGTCCGATGCCCCATGCTTTGATTCGATTCATGCGGCCCGCGAGCCTATCGCACCGCCGCGAATCACCCGACTGCTCGCATCGAGCGCGGGAGAAATAAAAACGGGGCCGAACGGTCTCGATCGAAGGCCTACGGTCGCTCTACCGGCGACTCGCTCCCTCGCGACTACCCGTCCGTCCCCATCAGAAGCCGCGACCAGCGCGACCTACTTGAACAGACTCTAGTGTGTTTTCTGACCTTGGCCAGAAACTTTCGTACGAATTCTTTGTGACGACTGAACTACGTCACCCGGGACTCGTGGCTGGGAATGCGCGACGCGCCGCGGCAGACGTCGCGGCAATGGCATTCGGCGCGGCGAACACTCGCGGAACAAACGTGGGAATGGAGCACGGGCAAACGACTGAGCAATCGCCGTGTCGATGCACCCGTGCGCCGTTCAATGGTGATTACTGCGCGCGGTATGCGCCGAGGTCGGGGTCGCCGCTGCGGCACGCGCCGTCGAAGTCGTCGCTGACCTGATCGATACGCCGGCCAGCCGCGCGGGCGGGACTCGAGGGTGCGAGATGCACGTCGGGCGTTTCGGCCTCGGCGTTCAGCACCAACGGGTCTTCGTTCAGATGCGAGTGCGTTTCGTCGACACCGACGTCGTGGTTGTAGCCAGGGTCGAACACGTCGTCGCGCGGGCCGTTCCACCACCAGTTGTTCGACAGCTCGAGCCCGTCGCGTTGCGCCGGCTCGGCCTGGATCGGCGCGCGCATCGTGCCGAAGGGATTGCCCACGAGATTGTTGATCACGTGAACGTTGTGATTCGCACTGATGCCATCGCCACCGGCCCCCATGCCGGTCGCGCCCGCTCCGAGCTGAATCGCGTAGCCGCGATGGCCGGTGTTCCAGAGCGTGTTGTTCACGATCCAACAATCGCTGCATCCCTGTGCGCCGATGCCAGCGCCGTCGGCGCCGATGATCACGTTGTTGCGCGCGATGATGTTGTGACCCTCGTAGATCGAGTCCACCGGCGTGAAGTAGATGCGGTCGGTGACGCCGCCGAGCACGATGCCAATCGCGTCGGCTCCCATGCTCACCAGTCGTTCGATGCGATTGCGCTCGATGACGATGTCGCTCGAACCGCCCTTCGCGAAGATGGCCTGGCTGTCGAGGATGTCGTGCACGTGGTTGCCGCGAACGACCGCGCGATGAACACCGACGATGTCGATGCCCTGCGACGAACCCGACGTCGTGTCGGCGTCGTGAAGATCGTTGTCGAGGATCCAGATGTCGTCCGAGGCGTTGACCTTCACGCAGTCGCCACCGGCGCCGACGCCCGCGACCTCGTTGTTGCGAATGACGACGTGGTGCGAGTTGCCGTCGATG
>CBIHQZ010001291.1:0-2432 GCA_966212315.1 uncultured Myxococcales bacterium | reverse complement strand
CCTGAGCGGGATGAACGCGACGACGTATCCGCTCGTGACGTCACCGCCAGGCAACACGCCGTACGACGTGAGTCTGTACGACTGGTTCCTGCGCTATTCGCACTGAGTTCGTTCGCGTCTCGTCTCACCTACACCCGCGCGTCGGCCGCATCGGCCCGAGAGCGCCATCGTCCGAGTCCTCGAGTGCGCGTGCTCGCAGCCGCCCGGGCCTGCGCACGAAGCTCCGTGATCGAACGCAGTCGCGCGGAGAGCCATTGTCGCCTGCCGTTCCATTCGCGACGATCCCTGCATGCCTCAGACTTTGCCGACCGAACTCCCGTCCATCGGTCGTCTCGCCGCACCGAAGCTCCGCGGCAACACCACCCACCCTCGGGCCCCTCACCCGCTGCGCGAATCGGTGTGCGCCAGCTGCGACGTCGACGGCTTCGTCGAGCGTTGTGGCGACCGCCTCACCGCCAGACTCGAGCGCGCACCGGTCGATGGCATCGAGCTTCTCACGCATGCGCGCGGCATGAACTCGCCGCCAGAACCCTGGCTCACGTTCATCATGTCGGTCGATCTCTTCACCGCGCTTCGCGGCGCAGGTCTGACAACCGGACTCGCGACATTCGAATTCGAACGTGTCGGCGGCCGGTGCAAGCCTTACGTCGGGATCTTCGCCGAGACACGTCTCGCGCCGATGGCCACACCGTTCGGTCGCGATCCGACCCTCCGCAACTGCGACGTATGCGGCTTCGTGAATGCAGCACGCGCGAAGTATCCGTTGTATCCGCGGCCCTCGGGGGACCTGCACTGGTACGGTGCGCCGCCATGGGGCGCGTCGGCGATTCTCGCGAGCCGGGATGTCTGGGGTTTTCTGGTCGGACCAGGCCGCGAACTCTACGGTCCGGTGGGTGCGAAGGTCCGACCCACGCGTGCCGGATGGTGGCCCGACGAGCAGCACGAGGCATTCGAAGCAACGGTCGCTCCACCCTGAGGCGAGGACGTACGACGTGAGTCTGTACGACCGGTTCTTGCGGCATACGCACTGAGTTCTTCGCGTCTCGTCTCACCGACATCGCGCGGCGGGCGCATCGACCCACGAGAGCCCCATCGAAGCACGCATCGCATCGGCGTCCGCGTCGGCGAGCGCACGCTCGAGCGTGAGTGCCTGCGAGCGCGCATCCCACGTGGCGCGATACGCGTCGAGTAGTTCCGCGATCGTGAATGCACCGGCCTGGTACGCGCGTCGTGCGCGATCGCGCAGATCGGTGGTGTTGCCGAGTGCGCCGTCGCGGAAGCGATCGAGCGCGGTGCGCGCCGCAGCACGGCGATGTAAGGCAGCCAGCACTTCGATGCGAATGCGCTCTTCCGTCAGCGCGGAATGCATTCGCTGCCCCTCGGCCTCCGCGGTCGCTCGTCCGATCGCGCCTTGATTGCGATCGAACACCGGCAGCTGCGTGGACACCCCACCGAGCACCGACGCGCTCGCGTCGCCGACGGTCACCAGCGTTCCGAGCCACACGGTCGGCGTCGGGATCGCCTCGCGTCGGTAGCGCCCCGCCATCGCATCGAATGCGATCGCACTGCGCCGCGCGACCTGCAGATCCGGCCTGCGAGCGAGCGCTTCGCACACGACCGACGCGTCGTCGATTCCGTCGCGCAGCGTCACCAATGTCGACCGCGTGACCGGCGCGTTCGCAACGTCGCGGCTCGCGATCGCCGCGACCAGCAGTGCCTCGGCGCGATCACGGTCGAGCATGCTCGCGGAGATGTCGGCCTGGACCGTCGCGATCGTGGTGGCGAGGCGCATCGCATCGTAGGCCAGTGCGACACCTTCGGACGCACGCGAACGAATCACGCGTTCGAGGTCGGAGAGTTCGCTCGCGTTGTCCGTCAGCATCGCCACCCGCGCATCGGCGAACGCGCGGTCGATCGCGAGCGCGTGAATCTCGGACGCGCGCTGCCACACGCTCACCGCAACGCTCGCCTCGGCGACATCCACCGCTCGCAACGCGGCCACACGGCGCGCCGCGATCTGCCCTGCGAGTGGGATGGGCATCGACACCTGTGCCGTGAAGTTCACGCGACCATCGGGTGGCACGCCGACCGTGAGTGCGGATGCGCCGACTGCGATTTCAGGGTTCGGCAGCAGGCTTGCGGTGACGACGTCGAAGCGCGCCGCGCCGATCTGCGTGCGCAGCACCGCGTGCTCGCGTCCCGAACGGAGCCACGTGCGCAGAAGGTCAGCCTCGCGCATCGCACCGGTGCCCTGTGCCGAAGCATCGCGCGATGCGAAGAGCGAGATCGCGGCGAGCAGCATCGCGATGATCACCGGCCGCGAGAGCACCGGCGTCGATCGGGGACGAGACGGGTGAACGACGAGTGGCAGCACGAACAACACGAGCGGCAGCGCGGCCATGACGGCGACGAAGACCGCGGCGCCGGCCAGA
>CBIHQZ010001290.1:0-2432 GCA_966212315.1 uncultured Myxococcales bacterium | reverse complement strand
TCCCCGCGCAGTGCAACGCCGAGTTCGCGCCTGCCGTCACCGATGCGTGACAGGCGGTGCGAATTGCTACATGGACAGACGACGGCAGCTTTGAGGAGCTCCCACGACGTCGGGGCGGGCGAGTCATACCGGGCCGCAATTGGTAGTGAGTCGATCCCTTGTATTTCCAAGTTAGCCGGACTTTACCGACTGGAATTCTCCAGGCCGATCAGCGCTATCCCCGCGCGGCTTGTCAAATTTCCGGTTGACCCTGCCGTTCGGCGCGGGGTACTCACCGACCGGATCAGCCTTGGTTTCTGCACAGGTTGCACGGGAAGAGCGTCGGCTTCGGCTCGTTATGAAGAGAAAGACCCTCTCCCGCGCAGTTCTTGCTCTCAACACTGCGGCATCGCTGGGTTTCTTGGTTCTGTCGTCGTGCAGTGGTGTGAGTGAGGAAAACCGGGGGCGATCGCAACGGGAGTACGAACTGGCCGTGAGTCTCTACCGCGATGAAAGGAACGTCCGAAGCGCGCTCGTCGCGTTGGAGCGATCGCTCCAACTCGATCCCGAGAACGCCGAGGCGCACCTGCTCGTCGGGCAGCTGTACGGCGAGTCTGCGTTGTACGACCGGGCCGAGCCGCATCTTCGCCGCGCGGTGGCGTTGTTCGCGGTGATCGCCGCGGACGACCCCGAGAAGATCGCGCGTCTCGACGAAGCGAAGAACTCGCTCGGCGCGGCCCTCGTGAATCTCGATCGCGCCGGCGAGGCAGTTCCGTTGCTTCGCGAGGTCGTGGCCGACGTGCATTACCAGTCGCCGCACCTGTCGCTCGGCAATCTCGGCATGGCGTACGTGGCACTGCATCAGTACGCGAATGCTGTCGAAGTTCTTCAGCGCGCCGTCACCGTGCGCCCTGATTTTTGTGTCGGACACTATCGACTCGGAGAGGCTTACCTACGTTTGAACGATGATGCGCACGCGCTCGAGTCACTCGATCGTGCGTTGAACAACCCGGCACAGGGCTGCAATCGCATTCAGCCTGCCCTGCGAGCACGGGGAGAAGCTCACGCCCACCTCCATCAGCCCGATGCAGCGCGCGAAGATTTCACGCACTGCCGGGACCTGAATCCGAACAGCCGTGACGGTCGCGAATGCGCCTCGCAGCTGCGGACCGCGGAGGGGCCGTGAAAGTTCGTACAACCCTCGGAATGGCCGGCTTCCCGGTCGCAGCCGTTCCTGTTGCCGCGATCGGAGTCGACGCCGTCGACTCGCGAGTCGCACACACGGAGGTGTGATGGAATCGATCGGGACTTTTCTGCGACGTGAACGCGAGCTGCGCGGCATGGCACTCGACGAAGTCGCAGACCAGACACGGATCCCCCTTCGTCAGCTCGAGCGTCTCGAAGACGGTCGCCTGGCGGAGCTTCCCGGGGATGTGTTCATCAAGGGCTACTTGCGAGCGTACGCACGGGCAGTGGGTCTGAAGGCCGACGAAGTAGTCGCGCGTCACGCCAACACCGTGCGCGCCAAAGACGTGTCGCCGCTGCCGGTGCGCGTATCGACCGTGCCCGAGGAGCGCGGCAAGCGTTTCGGCCTCTGGATCGCGCTCGTCGTGTTCGCATTCCTCGGCATTCTCGCGGCGAGCTTCCTGATTCGCCCGCGCACCCAGGAGCGCCCCGAACAGCTTTCGCAGCTCGGCGCACCGGCTGACATCGCACCCAGCGGTTCTACGCTTCTCGGGTGAATCTCTCGCCAGCACGCGGCTTCGTTCTCTCGCGACGCGAGCGGGGCGAAGCCGATCTCGTGCTCGAACTTCTTCTCGAAGACGGTTCGTTCCGACGCGCGATCGCGCCGTCGGGAGTGCGTTCGACGCGGCGGTACGCCGGCGGACTCTCGCCGTTCACGCTGTATCGCTTCGCCTTCGGACGCGCGAAGGGCGCGGGGTTCGTGCGAGTCGACGAAGCGGTGGTGGTACGGGCGTGGCCGTCGTTGCTCGGCGATCTACGTCGCACGGCCGCGGCCGGCGCGATCACGGCACTCGCGCGTGAGCACGTCGAAGAAGGCGCAGGCGACGAAGGGGCGTTCGATCGGCTGTTCCATGCGTTCGAAACACTCACGGATGCGGATGCGCGCGCGTCGGGTGGTGTGCTGACTGCGTTCGCGCTGGCGTCACTCGCGGCGGCGGGGGAGCCGTTGGTCTCGAATGCCTGCGTGCGATGCGGGAGGAATGCACCCGACGAAGCGTCCGTCACGTTGAGCGCACGGGCGGGCGGTGTGGTGTGCGCGGCATGCGGCGGCGGACCGACGCTGGTGCGTGCGGGCGAGCGGCGCGCGTTGGCGAGAGTGCGTGATGGGGATGCGAGCGCGTTCGACCCGCGGCAACTCGACTGGGTCGCCGATGTGATCGAAGCAAAGGGATGGCGCGCGGGAGGCGTACTGCGGAAGGCGTCCGCGT
>CBIHQZ010001289.1:0-2433 GCA_966212315.1 uncultured Myxococcales bacterium | reverse complement strand
ATCGCTGGGTTGACTCGTTGGCATTGCACTTCGTCCCGCGGTCCGCGCGCCGTCGCTGCCATCGAGATGTGTGCGCGAGTCACCGCGTCGCGACAGGCGCTCCACGACGATCGTCGACGAGTGAAGCGCGCTTGTTCATCTTGGAAAGATGCGTCCCGCCGCCGCGGCTCTCATCCTGCTCGTGTGTTGGGTTCCCGTGGTCGGCGCGTGTGCGCGATCGGTATTGCCCGGCGATGCCACTGCAGTCAGGTCTCGACGCTCTACTACGTCGCCGACGTGCCGCCGCATCACACCGGCATTCTCGAGTTCGCCACGAGCGTGAAGATCGGGGACTCATGCGAAGTGCTCTCGACGATTTCGCCCCTCGCTGCGCGCGGCGCGACGTTGATCGTGAACGACAGCGACGTTCCCGTGCGGCGTGTGATCGCTTCCTCGGGGTCACCGAGCCTTCAGACGATCACGCTTCACAACTTCGGTCGCGACGAAGCCGCTGCGAACAACACGTGCGCGACACCGACCGATCTCGTTCCCGGCGTCCCGCTGATCGAGCAATCGTTCGATCGCGCGGCTTCACGATCACGTGGACCGTCGGCGCACCCGATGCAGGAAGCCCCTAGCGGCCGCGAACCAGTGCACGGACCCCGGAGAATCCGCCGGCGAAATCCGCCCGCCCGCGCCTTCCACCGCCGCGAACTGCGTTGCTATCGTGCCCGCCATGCCCGGGGGGTTGAGACGCGTGTTGCGTCCATCGTCACACCCGCGGCGATGGAGTGAAGACGATGACAGCGACTCGCATGCTCACGGCCCATGGACTCATCACGCTTCCGAAACTCACCGCCGACGAGACGGTGGCGCTCATCCAGCGCTTCATTGCGCAAGCGAGCGAGACGAGAGTGCCCGCCTCGGCGACGGAACCGTTCGACGCCATGAAGCAGTCGGGCGCGGACCTCGATCAGGCCACGCGATCGAAGGCCAACGCGCCGAAGGGGGCGGACATCCGCGACGCGCACATCGGCGTGCAGCGCGCGTGGAACGTCTGCGAGCAATGGCTCGGAGCGTTCGCTGCGCTGCCCGACGATGCCGACCCGCGTGTGCCGGCCGCGAAGAAGCTCTACGGCATGCTCTTCGGCGAAGGACTGGGGTTCGTGAACACGCGCATCGAGGTCGAGTGGGCGCAGAGTGATCGAAAGATCCATGCAGTCGCCGATGCACGACTGGTGAAGGAATTCGACGCACTCGGCGGGCGCGTGTTCTGGACGAACGTGACGAGTGCGCACGAGCGCGAAGGCCGCGTCGCGCACCTGACGACCGCGACGCCCGACGCGGGACCGGAGCCCAATCAGCTCGAACGAATGCTCGCCGCGCAAGACGCGATTCGCGAGTACGTCGCGCATGTGATCGGCACCGTGCGTCGTTCGAAGCCCGCCACGCAGGTTGTCGCGGACGCGCTGCTCCGTCCGCTCGCGACGTGGACCGATGCCGCGTCGACACCCGCAAAGCCCGCCGACGCGCCTGCGCCGCCTGCCGCACCGACCGCGTGAAATACCCCCAGCCTCCCGAGGGATTCCCGGCCGTGTGCGCATCGGCCGGACACCCTCGCGAGGGTCCCCAGACGCTCCGTGCATCGACTCGCAAACCTGGGATCGCTCGAAATGCGATCCGCGCATCTGCTTCGAAACCTCGCAAGGCTCGAAACGCCATTCGCGCATCGACTCGAAAACCTCGCGCGGCTCGAAACGCGATACGTCCATCGAATGCGAAGCCTCGTGAGGTTCGAAATGAGATCCGGGCATCGACCCGGAAGCCTCGCGGGGTTCAAAAGTCGATCCGCTGTCTCTCGCCGACCGCCGTGACATAGCCCGACCACGCTGATTGGCGCACTCGACATGCGATCCCTATCTCGAGGCGATGCCGAGTCCCGCCCACGAGATCGCGATCGCCGCGCTCCGCGATCACCCCGAATGGCTCGATGCGCTGCTCGTCGCCACGGGACACCGCCCGCTCGCCGCGAACATGGTTCCGGCCGACAGCGCGCTTCGCATGGTCGATCCGATCGAGGTGCACCCCGACCTCGTGCTCGTCGCGAACGACACCAGTGCGTGGGCGCTCGTGGAAGTGCAGCTCGGGCGCGAGGACGACAAGGGACGCCGAGTGCTCGTGGCGGCAGCGCTCATGCTCGACCAGCGGCGGACGATGGGCGACGTCGTCATCATCACGCACGAGCGACACGTTGCGCGGTGGAGCGAACGCGCGGTCGAGTTCGAAGGGGCGGGCGGGACGCGACTCGCGCTCGTGCCGATCGTCGTGTCGCTCACCGGCGCCGAGGCGGAGGTGCTGCTCGCGACGGGACGCCCGGAGCTGGCGTTCTTCGCGGCGTGGGCGGTGCACGACCGCAGCGGTGCAAAGGCGCGACGCGTGGTCGAGCGCGCGATC
>CBIHQZ010001288.1:0-2435 GCA_966212315.1 uncultured Myxococcales bacterium | reverse complement strand
TCCCGCTCCACACGAGCGTCGCGGTCCGCGCGAAGCGATCGTCGGCTCGCCGGCGTTCGTTCGCCAGCCGACGCAGCATCCATCCTACGACCCGCGCTTCAGTGCCTTTGAGCCCCGCGAGAAACGCCTCCGCCCCGGGACCGAAGCCGGCAGCCGCCAGATCCGACGACGATGACGCCACCCGCACGCGTCCATCGAGAAGACACGCCGCCAGTGCCTCGATGTCGGCGGGGTTCGCAGCGTCGAGCCACTGGTCGTTCATCACGTGTCCTTGAAGAACGCCGCGTCGCCGCGCTCCACAGTCGGAACGACGAGCGTGCGATCGAGGTAGACGTTCATCCGCTCGCGCGATGGCTCGGAGATCAGCAGGCAGCCGTGACACGACGCGCCCTCGAGATACCGATCGCTGCCGCCATCCTCGTGGTCGGGAACGTGGAGCGCGCACACCGGATCGTTCGAACAGAGGCGCGCGAGGTCGCCCTCGTCACTCAACGTCGATTCGAGCTGTTCGTCGGCAGTCTCGTCTTCCTTCTCCTCGAGCGGCTGCCCCGAGGGCGCAAGGAAGCCGGTCAGGTACCAGTGCGAAGGCGACGTCGAGAGCGTCTCGGCGAGGTGCTGGGGTCCGCCGAGTCGGGACCGATCAGATCGTCGCGGAGGGCGTAGACAAGTTGCGAGCGGACGCTCGCGGGATCGGTGGCCATCGCTTCCGATCGTATCGGAAACGGGGAGAATGCGTTGATGGAGCGCGCTCGATCCGGCTACAGGCCCTCGGCGGCGCCGAACAACTCGCGGAGCTTGGCGACGGACTGCACGAGGCCGTTTACCTGCAGGGTGTCGAGCAGGTCCGAGATCGTGCGTGGCGGGTTTCGCAGCGATGCCGCTTGCTCGGTGACGATCGAGCACATGCTGCCCGGGGCGAAATCGATGAGGCCGAGAACGTAGTCGTCGGGGTGGATTGCCTCCACGTCGTACGGCGCCAGCCGTTCGACGGGAAAGTCGCTCAGATTGAACGTCACGATCGTCTGCGCGCCGGCACGAACTGCGGCGGCGAGAACGTGGCGATCATCCGGATCCGGGAGCGTCATCCCGTCGATGAGACCCTCGTATCCGGCGACGAGGCAATCCGCGACGGCGCGGTTCATCAGCTCGCGTGTTCGGGCGAGCGCGCTCGGTGCGAGTTCGGGCCGGTTCGCCTGGATGTTGCGAAAGCACTCGTCGAGGACCCGTTCGCTCCATTTCGCGCGGACCAACCCCGCAACGGCGACTCGCATGAAGAGGTCACGGAGCGGCGCCGGATAGAGCACGCACGCGTCGTAGAGAACGACGAAGACCATCGCTCAGTAGCCGAGCCCATGCTTCTGCGCTTCAGAAGCGAGTTCATCCAGAACGGCCTTCCGTTCGGCGTCGTCGCGACGCTTGAACTCGAGCAGATCCGACATGCGAATCCGGCGGTGGGTGCCGACCTTTCGGAACGGGATGATCTTCGACTCCAGCAGCGACACCAGGTGCGGACGCGACACGTTCAGCAGATCCGCGGCCTGCTGGGTCGTCAATTCGGCATGGACCGGAACGATGGTGACAGCATTGCCATTCGCCATTTGCGCCAGGATCTCCATGAACAGATCGAACGCCTCGCGCGGGATCGTGACCTCGCGCGTGCGCGTCGCGTCCTCGCCCTCCGGCACGACCTTGAGCGTGCGCGTGACGCGCTTCCGGCTGATACGCCCGAGGGTGCGGAGCGCTTGGTGCGCCTGCTCCGTGGCGTCGGGGGACGGGATCTTCAGTGCGGATGACAACATGGGGATGCGCCAGAACGTAGGACCCAATCGAAACAGACGCAATGATCGAAACAAACGAAACGGGTCAACCCTTCCTGGGGGCATCACCTCGGCCGCGGCCTCGACACTCGGTCGCGAGCGTGGCGAAGCCGTGTTGGGACTCGTCGATATTCATCCGGCCACGGTAGCTCGACGCTCGCGCCGTCAGCCGCCTACGACGGGAAGATCCACCCCGCGTCTCTCACCGCTTCGCGGCGGCCCGCCCTTCGCGATCGGCATCTGGTCCCACGTGCGGCCCTCGAGTTCGCGGCCGGCCTTCTTCTTGTTCTTCCAGCCCCGGTGGCCTCGCTTCGAGCGGCCGCTACCGACCGCTGGGAAACAGGAGCGACGCGAGCGCAAGCGGGCGATTCAGTTCGCGTGTTGGCGCGCGGCACGTCAGCCGACCGAACCCATAGGATCGATCCTCCCCGACCGATACTCCGAGTATCAAACCCATAGGATCGATCCTGTCCACGGATACTCCGAGTATCGAACCCATAGGATCGATCCTCCCCGACCGATACTCCGAGTATCGAACCCATAGGATCGATCCTGTCCACGGGATACTCCGAGCATCGAACCCATAGGATCGATCCTGTCCACGGATACTCCGAGTAT
>CBIHQZ010001287.1:0-2437 GCA_966212315.1 uncultured Myxococcales bacterium | reverse complement strand
GAAGGGCGCGGCATCACGCTCGATACCGACGTCGCGTCTTCGCTGCCGATCGTGGGCGACGGCGGGAGACTGCAGCAGGTCGTGTGGAACCTGCTCACCAACGCGATCCGGTTCACTCCACGCGGCGGGCGCGTCGTCGTCTCCGCGCATCGCAACGAATCGGCGGTCGAACTGCGCGTGCAAGACGACGGGCAGGGGATCGAAGCGAGCGTGCTTCCGTTCGTCTTCGACCGCTTTCGGCAGGGCGACAGTTCAACGACGCGCGCGCACGGCGGGCTCGGTCTCGGACTCGCGATCGTTCGTCATCTCGTCGAAATGCACGGTGGGACCGTTCGCGCGGATAGCTCCGGCAAGGGTCAGGGCGCGACATTCACCATCACGCTTCCGGCTCGCGCCGTCGCACCCACGCCGAGTCCATCGGAGCCGCCCGTCGTCCGAAGCGCACCCGTCGCGTTGCCGCCGCGACTCGACGGACTGCATGTCCTCGTGGTCGACGACGATTCCGACGCGCGCGATCTGCTGCAAGAGGTGTTGACCGGTGACGGCGCGACGGTGCGCCTGGCAGGCTCCGCTTCCGAAGCGCTCGCAGCACTGGACGAGTTCGCGGCCGATGTCGTCGTCTCGGACATCGGCCTCCCGAACGAAGACGGCTACGCGCTGATCCGCCAGATCCGCGAACGACCCGCCGCGCGGCGCGGGAACGTTCCGGCTGTCGCACTGACCGCATACGCACGCGACACCGACCGCGCGAAGGCCATCGCTGCCGGGTTCGACAGACACATCGCAAAACCCGCGAGCCCGAACGACATCCTCCATGCCGTGGCAGAACTCGCCCCGAAACGGGTGGTGAGTTAGCCCGCGCGATGCACACGCACCGCACCGGCCGGGACGTCGCGCTGACCGATGTCACGAAGCGGTGCGTCGCATGCGCTCTCCCGAGTCGCTCCCGCGTTTTCCGCTTGTGATCCATTCTTCCCGCGCGAATTCTGGATGGGCGTGAGTACCAGCGAAACGAAGCCAGGCAAGCGGGTCGGCGGAGATGACTTCGACGCGTCTCTCGAAGAGATCATGGAACGCTTGCGCAGGCAGGCCGAGGAGATCGCGAAGCTGCGGGAGGACCTGGACAAGGTCCGCTCGGACACCGTGATCACGGTTCCCCCGGCTTCGAAGTAGTGCGCGCTTCTCAGCGTTCCGCGCCCGCGATCAGCGCGACCGCATCGGCGATCCACGCCGGGAGACCGGGCGGATCGAGCGCGCGCTCGACGGCGACGACATCGAGCGATGCCCTCCGTGCCCCCTGCACCACGACGCGGCGCCGCCCCGGTTCGCCTTCGACGACGATCGCACTCACATCGTCGATGTCGTGAACGCGCTCGCGAATCACGCGGCCGCCGAGCCGTTCGCGCAATGTCAGCATGCCGTTCGCACCGCGTATCTCGAGTCGCCAGACGAGTGCGAACAACAGTCGCACCAGGCAATAGATCGCGAACGCGTCGAGCGCGATCGCGAGTGTCACCGCGGGCAATGGATGGCGCGTACGCGTGCTGGCGAGATGCGTGAAGATCGCCAGCCCCTGCGTCGCGCCGTACGTAAGCGCAAAATACCAGGGCGGCTCTTCTCGGTATGTCAGTGCGCCGACCTGATCGAACACCACGCGGTCGCTCGGTGCGCGAGCACGCAGCGCCTCGAAACGCGCGGCAACGGTGGAGGGCGACAGCCCCCGATCGATGACGGCGCGATGCTCGGGCGATGCGAGATTCACTGGATAGCGTCTGCGCGCAACGCGCTCAGTCGTGCGTGAGCTTGCGGAACTTGATGCGGTGGGGCCCTGCGGCGGCTTCACCGAGACGCTTCACCTTGTCGGCTTCGTAGTCCTGGAAGTTTCCTTCGAACCACACCACGCGGCTGTCGCCCTCGAACGCGAGCATGTGCGTCGCGACGCGGTCGAGGAACCATCGATCGTGGCTGATGACCACCGCGCATCCGCCGAAATCCAGCAGCGCGTCTTCGAGTGAACGAAGCGTGTCGACGTCGAGATCGTTGGTGGGCTCGTCGAGCAGGATCACGTTGCCGCCCTTTTTCAGCATCTTCGCGAGGTGCACGCGATTGCGCTCACCGCCCGACAGATCGCCGACGCGCTTCTGCTGATCGCTCCCCTTGAACGCGAAACTCGACACGTACGCGCGTGAGTTCACCTCGCGCTTGCCGAGCATCACCGTGTCGCGGCCGCCCGAGATCTCGTCCCACACCGTCTTGGTCGCATCGAGCGCGTCGCGCGACTGATCGACGTACGAGAGCACCACGGTCTCGCCGATCTTCAACGTTCCCTGATCGGGTTGCTCGGTGCCGACCATCATCCGGAACAGCGTGCTCTTGCCCGCGCCGTTCGCGCCGATGACACCGACGATGCCGCCGCGCGGGAGATTGAACGCGAGAT
>CBIHQZ010001286.1:0-2439 GCA_966212315.1 uncultured Myxococcales bacterium | reverse complement strand
CTCGTCGCGCGTCGTCGCGAGCGGCTCGAAGCACTGCGCGAGAAACTGATCGCGAAGCACCCCGCGCTTACCGTCGACGTGCAGGCGTGCGACCTCGCCGATCGCGCCGCGGTCGATGCGATGCTCACCGATGTCGAAGCGCGCACCGGCGGCATCGATGTGCTCATCAACAACGCCGGCTTCGGCGACCTCGGCGTGTTCGATCTGCTCTCGTGGGAAAAGACCGAGCGGATGATCGACCTGAACGTCACCACGCTCACGTATCTCACCCATCGCCTCGTGCGCCCGATGGTGGCGCGCGGCCGCGGCGGCGTTCTGAACATCAGCTCGGGTTACGGCCTCACGTTCATGCCCGGACTCACCGCGTACATCGCGACCAAGCACTACGTCACGGGATTCACCGAAGCGCTGCGACTCGATCTCACCGGCACCGGTGTGGTGATCACGCAATCGTGCCCGGGGCCCGTCAAGACGGAGTTCATGGAGGGACTCGGCAATTTCACCGGGCAGGACGTGCCGGGCTTCATCGAGATCAGCGCCGAGAAGTGCGCGCGCCAGACGCTGCGTGGATTCGATCGCGGCCGCGCTCTCGTGATGCCCGGCTTCTGGATCCAGCTCGCGACGATTCTCGGGATGCACACCCCGCGCGTGCTTCTCCGCGCGATCTACGCGCCGATCGCGCGAGCGCTCCGCAAGAAGCAACTCGCGGCGGGGAGCGCGCCGAAGGGCAGCTGAGACCGCTCGCTACTCGTTGGTTTCGAGACGCTGCAATCGCTCGGTCGCCGCACGGGTCACCGGCTTCTGTGCGACGAACATCGTAGGCGCGCTGCTGGCGTCGTCTTTCGACACCGGCGCATCGACTTCGTCGTCGAAGCAGAAGGCCTCTTCGGTGCCGAGGAGAAGACCGGTCGCGACTTCGAGGAAGCGTCGATGGGTCTTGTGATCGAAGAGCACGAATCGCACTTCGCGCAGGCGTGATCCGCCGAGAGTGAGATGCAGTCGCAGCACGCCGACCATCGCGTCCGCGCACGCTTCGATGCTCACGCCCGACGAGCCCGTCGCGATCGCGGGCATCGCGATGCGGGTGAAGCCGCGCTCTTCGGCAAGGAGCAGCGCGCGATGGGTCGCACGCGCGACGCACGACACTTCGTGCCATCCGCCGACCGCGTGGATCACGCCGCGCGCGGGGAGCTTTCCCGCGGTGGTCACGATGCAATCGCCGAGAGCGCGTTCGCCGCCCGCCATCGCTTCGACTTCGATCTCGTCGCCGCCGCGCACGCGCAGCGATTCGCCGAGACTGCGACGCATCTGCATGCTCGTCGGCGCGCTGTTCACGATCGCGTCGGATTCGATCGCCGAGAGATCGCCGACCTCGAACGACACCTTCACGCCGCCGATCTCGAACACGTCGTTGTCGAGTCGATTGGGTGCCAGTCGCGGCATCGTCGCGGCGGCGAGCGCGCGCAGGTGGTGCCGTGCGGTCATCATGTTCGCGTAACGAGCGTCGACACGGCGGGCCATCATCTTCGCGACGACGTGTTGGAAGTACGCTTCCTCGGGCGAGCCGGCGGCCGGGAATCGCGGGGCGGCATCGGCGCGCACGGCGTCGGCCGCTGTTTCGTAGGGCGGTTGTCCGTAGCGCAGCGTGAAGGCCGTGGCGCCGAGTGAGTACACGTCGCTGCGGCGCGAGAGTCGTTCGCCGAGCAGTTGTTCGGGCGCCATGAAAAGCGGCGTTCCCGCGATGGCGTGATGTTCGCTCGCCGACGCGACCGCGACGCCGAAGTCACCGACCTTGATGTGCGCGTGACCGTGACCGAAGAGATTCGACGGTTTCACGTCGCAATGAATGACGCCTGCTTGATGCGCGGCGTGCAGCCCCTCGGCCGCCTGCGCGATCTGGTCGGCGACGGCCCACAAAGGCAGGGGACGATGCAGCGCGGAGCGGCGACGACGGTCGAACTCGGAGAGATCGATGCCGTCGATGTATTCCTCCACGAGGAACGGCAGTGATTCGAGATCCTCGCGCGGCGGGGTGTACACGCCGACGTCGATCACGCGCACGACACGCGGCGAAGTGAGTCGGGCGGTGAGACGCGCTTCGTTCAGCAATCGCTCGTAACGCGTGGCGAACGGTTCTTTCCCGCCGCTCGGGAGGAGGGTCTTGATGACGACGGGCTGCGCGAGTTCGCAATGGCGTGCGAGCCACACGTCGCTCATCCCGCCTTCGTTCAGCTTCCCCCAGACTTCATAGTGTTTGACGACGGCGCCGCGCATGAGTGCAGCCACCATATCGACGCGGGGCGCAGTGGTCCATCACGCCGCGATTCGCCGCAGCAACTCGAGGCCCGCGCGTTCGGCGGCGGCAAGCTCGAGCAGGCGCGCGGGTGCGCCGTCGAATCGACCGGCGCCGCATGAAGCGCCCAGTGCGGTCCAGTCGGC
>CBIHQZ010001285.1:0-2441 GCA_966212315.1 uncultured Myxococcales bacterium | reverse complement strand
TGAAGTCGACGACGTACCCGAGGCGCATGCGGTCGACGAGGTTGCCGATCGCGCCGCCGAGCACGAGCGGGAGGGCCCATCGCATCGCGCGCTGCTGCACTTCGAGCGTGCGGTACAGATGCAGGATGAAGAGCACCGCGCCGACGGTGACGAGCATGAAGAACGGCTTGCGCAGCCCTTCGCGTGCGCCATGGAGCAAGCCCCACGCACCGCCGCAGTTCTCCGCGTAGTGAAGGTCCAGGTAGTTCGCGACCAGCGTCTTCACGTGCAGCGGCATGCGCTGATACTGGTAGTGCTCCATCCCGGGCGGCGGCACGCAGAGCGGCACCGGGCGTCGCGTCGGCTCGGACAGATGCTTGATCGCCCACGACTTCGACCAGAGATCGAGGCCGGCCGTGATGCCCGCGATGACCGCGAGAAACACCCACTGGAGTGCCGTGGTGCTCGGCGGAGGCGGAACCGCGGGCTTCGTATCGGACTTCTTCGCGGCTGCGGACGCGGTCGGCTTCGTATTCGCCTTGGCCCCCTCGTCCGCCGTGGTCACTGCCTGATCGTCCGAACGCTTCTCGTCACCGTCACTCATACCGACTCCCTGTTCGCGTCCTTCGCCGCGCGCGCATCATAAACCCGAACCGCTTCGTCGCAGCGTTGGCAAAGACCCGACGCGCCGACATCGCGAAGGCGGCGCCAGCATCGCTCGCACGCAGCCGTCGGTGCCCGACGCACCGACACACTCATCGCGTTGCCCGGCTCGATTGCCAGTTGCCCGAGCAGCAACGCTTCCGCGAGGACGTCTCGCAACGGCGCGAGGCGTTCGATATCCGCAGGCGGAAGCACAACCGATGCGACCGCGTCTCGCGCGTGATCGATGCGTACGTCGTCCGCGAATGTCTTGTCCGCGCTGCCCGGTTCGCGATTCGCCTTCTTCGCGGCTTGCCGCTCGACGCCCCACGATTGCACCAGCGGCTCGAGCGCGCCGTGCACTTTTTCGCGCAGTTCGCGCACGCCGTCCGCCGCCTTCAAGAGCGCGTCCGCATCGGCCGGTCGCGTGACCGTCGGCCAGCGCGTGAGATGCACGCTCGCCGGATCGCCCGCGCGCTTCGGCAAGTGGTCCCACACGTCTTCCGCGGTGAACGGGAGGATCGGCGCGAGCACGCCCGCCATCGAGCGGACGATGTGATCGACCACCGCGAGCGTCGACGCACGGCGCGGCGAATCGACGGTGTCGTTGTAGAGCCAGTCCTTGATCACATCGAGATACGTCGCCGACAGTTCGCCGAGGAACTCGAGTGCGCCAACGAACACCGCGCGGAATTCATAGGCGCGATAAGCCTTCTCGGCATCGGTCACCACGCGCTCGAGACGCGCGAGCGCCCAGCGATCGAGCGGCTGCAACGTCACGTCCGCGAGGGCGGGCGCGGGCTGATTGCGCAGCACCTGGAGCATGAAGCGGAAGGCGTTGCGGATCTTGCGGTACATGTCCGCGCACTGCGTGAAGTGCTCTTTCGACAGGCGCACATCGCCGCGGTAGTCCTCGTAGGCGGACCATGCGCGCAACACTTCCGCGCCTTGCAGCTTGATCATCTGCAACGGATCGAAGTGCGAGACGTCTTCGCCGCGCGCCTTCTTCTCGTTGATCGTGCTCTTCGAGAGCGCCTCGCCCTTTTCGTCGACGACGAAGCCGTGCGTGAGCACCGCCTTGAACGGCGCCTTGCCGGTCACCGCGATGCCGACGAGGAGCGAGCTGTGGAACCAGCCGCGATGCTGATCGCTGCCTTCGAGATACAGATCGACCGGCAACCCCATGTCGGGCGGATCGGCGCACACCGCGTAGAACGAGCTGCCCGACTCGAACCACACATCGACAATGCTCTGATCGCGCTTGAACGGACCGGTCGAGCCGCACTGCTCGCACACGAATCCAGGCGGCACGACGTCGGCCTTTTCGTCGTACCAGGCCCCTGCCCCGTCCTTCGCGAAGATCTTCGCGACGTGCGCGAGCAACGCCGACGTGAGCGTCGCGTGCTGGCACTTCTCGCAATGCAGCGCGGGGATCGGAACGCCCCACACGCGTTGCCGCGAGATGCACCAGTCGGGTCGATTCGCGATCATGCCGTGGATGCGCTCGCGCCCCCACTGCGGGACCCAGCCCTGCGCATCGCTGCCGGCCTGCTTCGCGGCGCGCTCGCCTTCGGACTGCAACCGATCGATCTCGTCGAGTGCACGCGCGCGCAGTGACTTGCCGTCGGCATCGCCCTTCATCGGCTCGTCGAGCGCGATGAACCATTGCGTGGTCGCGCGCGTGATGAGCGGGCGATGGCAGCGCCAGCACCCCGGGTACTTGTGCGTGATCGTATCGCCCGCGCGATTCGCGAGAATCCCGCGCTCCGCCATCGCGTTCACGATGATCGGATTCGCTTCCCACACCGTCTTGCCGACCA
>CBIHQZ010001284.1:0-2443 GCA_966212315.1 uncultured Myxococcales bacterium | reverse complement strand
ACACGGGAATGCGAATGCGTTCGGTGCCCGCGTTCGCGCGCGCGAGTGCCGTCGCGATACGCCGGCCATCCTCGGGGCCGAGCGGGCGCTTCGAGAAGATCACGTTGATCGCGATGCCCTGTCGCATGATCACGAGGTGCGATGCGGGGTGCGTGATGCCGAGCACGCGCATCGCCGCGATCTCCGAAGTGATCACTCGCGCGGCCTCGGGACCGAAGCGCGTGATCGACAAGATCCCGTCGTCGGTGAGCACCTGCATGTACCGCTCGAACGCGTTCTGCGTGTAGAGGTAGCTCTCGCTGAACATGAACGCGCCGGCCGCGCCCGCGCTGTAGGTATCGGCGCCGGTCATCTGCACCAGATCGAAGCGATCGCGAGTGCGCTCGATGAAGCCGCGTCCGTCACGATGTTCGATCGTCACGTTCGGCTGTCCGTACGGGTCGCCGAGGAAATCGCGATACGACGTCCGCACCAGATCGATCGCGCTGCCGTTCACTTCGACGCCCGTGATGCGACCGGCGTGATGATGCAGCGCGGTCATCACGTCGGGGGCGCCGCCGAGGCCGACGAAGAGGACGTTGTCGAAGTGCTCGCGCACCAGATGCGACGCAGACCAGATGCTCGCGTCGAAGAGCGCGCGACGCACCGCTTCGCTTTGTCGCACGTCGACCAGGAGTGATCCCGCGCCGCCGTCCTGCACGAAGAGACGCATCGGTGCGCTGCCGTTGATCGCGCCGAACTCGCCGGGGAACGCGTAGATCTCGACGCGCGAGACCGGATCCCATCGGGCGTATTCGCGGCGCGGCTCGTACGCGGATGCATCGCGCCCCGGGAAGCTGCGCGCGAGGGCGGTGCGCGCCATGCCGTAGAGATCGCCGGGGTCGGGGCGGAACGGAAGGATCCGCGCGGCGAACGGCACCAACGCGCTGAGTGCGAACGCGATGACGACAGTGACGATGCGCGCGGAGCGCGTTCGCGCGAGCGAGAGCGCGACCCATGCGGCAAGTGCGCCGGCTGCGAGGACCACCGCTTCGGCGCCGAACGGTCGCAACAACGGGGCAACGATGGCGCCGCCGAGGGCCGAGCCCGCGAGGTTGGCGAGGTAGGCGCGTCCGACGTCGCGCACGTAGCGGGTGAACGCGATCGCGAGGAACGCGCCGCCGAACAGATACGGCAGCACGAGAAGCAGCAGCACGGGCAATGCCGCGCGAACGATGGTGGCGCCGTGCTCGAACGCGATGTGTTCGGACGCGCGCGCGAACACCGCGTGGGCCGCGAGCGATGCGACCGCGAACGCGACGAGCAGCGCATGCAATCGCGGACGGATCTCGCCGCGCGCGAGCGACGGGAAGAGCGCCACGACGATGCCGCCCGCGCCGAGGCCGAGGAGCGCGACGCTGATCGCGCCGAACACCAGCTGCGGATCGATCGCGTACGAGAAGATGCGAACTTGTGCGATCTCGACGGCGAGCAGCGCGACGCTGCCGGCGAAGAGCGCGGCGATGACCGACGCCGGCGCGCGGTCGTCACGCGCCGGAGTCGTAGGGGAAGTGGTCACGTATGCAGAGAGGGCGCGGAGAGCAGTCGCTCAGTGGTAGTGCAGGATCGTGCCGTGATCGCCGACCGCGTAGATGTCGTTCGGACCGCTGCCCCACAGCGAGCGGATCGAGTTCGCGGTCGGGCCCGAACCGCCGCCGCCATGGACCAGCGTCCAGTGCGCGCCATTGAAGTGGATGAGCGTTCCGTCATTGCCGCCCGCCCACACATCGTTCGACGCCGCGGCCCACACCGTATTGAGATCGACGCTCAGCACGCCGCCGCCCGCATCGTTGCCCGGGTCGCTGTCGGTCCAGCTCGTGCCGTCCCAGTGTTGAATGAAGCCGAACTGCCCGACCACCCAGATGTCGTTCGGGCCCGACGCGAACGCGCCGTACCAGACGTGCTCTTGCGTGGTGTTGACGGTCGGCTCGGTTGCCCAGCTCGTACCGTTCCAGCGAAGGATGTGTTCGCCAACCGCGATCGCATCGGTCGGGCCGATCGCGACGACGCCGGAGAGATTGTCCGTCGCCGGAATCCCGGTGGTCTGCGGGGTCCATGCGGTGCCGTCGTAGTGCGCGGCGGTCGCGTTCGGACCGACGGCCCATCCATTGGTCGGACTCGAGAACCCGAGGTGCGCAAGGCTCGGGCTCAGGCCCGGCGCCGACTCCTGAAAGCCAGTGCCCGGGTCGTGCATCATCACGATCTGGCCTACTTCGCCCGAACCACTCATCGGAACGGTGATCGCGAGAACCCAGACGTCGTTCATGCCCGAACCCGAGAGACCGAGCAGCACGTTCATCGACGGGTACCTGGGCCAGCTGGTGCCCGTGTAGTGCAGCACGTTGTTGGTCGTGATCGTGTACACGTCGTTCGGGCCCGAGCCCCACACGCGCGTGAGGTCCGT
>CBIHQZ010001283.1:0-2446 GCA_966212315.1 uncultured Myxococcales bacterium | reverse complement strand
AGTTCCAAGGCGCGTTCGATGCGATGCGGCTGCACTTCCTGATCTTCGCCGCGATCCAAGGCGTCGCGTTCGCACCCCTGCCGTACGCGACGAAGGTCTCGGGACTGCTCGAGGACCTCGGCATGGAGATGCCAGCGCTCGGTGGCATCGGCATCGGCCAACTGCTCGCGCACATCGATCGTTCGTGGGACGTGCGAGAGACGATCCGCGAGGAGATCGCGCAACGCGTGCCGGCGTTGAAAGCGCGAGCGCGGCAGACGGCCGACTACGTGGTGCGGCTTCTCGATGCGCCGGCGAATGCGCGGCACGCAAGCGCGGCGACATGAACCGGGTGTGGTGCACTCGACGGCTCGCGCAGCGAGCGCGCGTCGGAGCGGCTTGGCTGTCGATCCGCACACGCGGCGATCACCACTGGGCGCGCTTCGAGTTGCCCCAGCGCGCAGCACGTCCATAGCTACGGTCCGTCGTGGAAGTTCTGCTGACGGCCCGTGCCCAAGATGAAGCCGCTGTACCCGCGATGGGTCGACCAGGTGGTGCGACCCGGACTAGTGCTCACGTTTGCCGGTGCTCTCATGGTGCCGGTGACGCTCATCGCATGGGTGCGCACGCCCTACGTCACCGGGCAGTTCGATCCGCGCGATCAACCGATCCAATTCGATCACCGTCATCACGTCCGCGACGCAGGTATTCGCTGCGAGTACTGCCACTACACGGTGCGCCGTTCGCCGTTCGCGGGAGTTCCTCCGACGGCGTTGTGCATGAACTGTCATAGCCAGATCTGGAACGACAGCTCGCTGCTCGCGCCGGTTCGAACGAGCTATTTCTCGGGCGAGCCGATCCGCTGGCGACGCGTGAACGCACTGCCCGATCACGTCTACTTCGATCACTCGATCCACGTGGCTCGCGGTGTGGGATGCGTGAGTTGCCACGGGCGCGTGGATCTGATGCCGCAGGTGTTTCAAGTCGCGCCGCTCACGATGGCGTGGTGCGTCGCGTGCCATCGCGATCCCGAGCCGCACCTTCGGCCGCTCGATGCAGTGACCGACATGGCCTGGCGGCCCGATCGTCCGTCACGCGAAGTAGGTCGAGCCGTCCGCGCCGCGTTGCATGTCGATCCACCCACCCATTGCACCGCGTGCCATCGCTAGGAAGGGACGGAGCGTCGTCGATGGACCGCAGCGATCGCGAGCAATGGGACCGAATCACCGAGGCGGGCGACCCTCGCGCGCAGTGGCGATCGTTGTCCGAACTGCGGGCATCGCTCGGCGACGAAGCACCGGGTGTCGACGAGTTCCCGGCGGGGTCCGAGCAGTGGGACGAGGCCTTGTCTCGACGGGGATTTCTCGCGTTGCTCGGCGCGATGATCGCGGCATCCGCGGCGACCGGATGTCAGCGCGCGCCGTCAGAGCGGATCCTTCCGTACGCGCGAGCGCCCCTCGATGTGACACCGGGGATCGCTACGCACTACGCGAGTTCGTTCGTGCTCGATGGGTACGCCACCGGCGTTCTCGTCGAGAGCCGCGAGGGGCGTCCCATCAAAATCGAAGGGAACCCGGAGCATCCCGCGAGCCTCGGTGCGAGCGACGCCATCATGCAAGCCGCGGTGCTCGGCTTGTACGATCCACACCGGGCGCGCGAAGTGACGCGGCACGGTGCGCCTGCGAGCTACCGCGCGCTCCTCGATTCCGTCGCGGCCTCTCCCGATCGTCGCGTTCACGTGCTCCTCGAACCCACGAGTTCGCCAACGCTCATCGATCTCGTCGCGCGCATCCGGCGGCGCTTCCCGCACGTGCAGTTCCACTTCGACGCGCCGTTCGCGAATCGCACGCGATGGGAAGGCGCGCGTCTCGCGTTCGGCCGGCCGCTCGATGCACATCGCGATCTTCGCGCTGCGCGGATCGTCGTCGCACTCGGTGCGGACATGCTCGCCAGCGGTCCGATGCACCTTCGTCACGCGCGCGATTTCGCGAGTGGACGCACGCTTCGGTCGTCGGCCGATCCGATGAATCGCCTGTACGCAATCGAGTCGACGCCGACCTGCACTGGGTTCGCGGCAGATCATCGACTCCGCGCGCGACCCAGCGAAATGCTCTCCATTGCGGCGGCGATGCTCGTTGCCGTGCGATCGCTGCTGGGATCGACGTTGCCGACCACGGGTGCATCGACGCTGCGTCCCGAGCAGACCCGCTGGATCGACGCGGTCGCGCGAGATCTGGTGGATCACCGCGGCGAAAGCGCTATTTTCGCGGGCGAAACACAGCCGGCCGAAGTGCACGCACTGGTTCACGCACTCGACGACGCACTCGGAAACGTCGGCCGCACGGTGCGCTACAGCGAGCCGGTCGTGTTCGAGGCAGGCGGCGAGAGCCACGGTCTCGAACCGCTCTCTCGCGCGCTCGCGGCGGGTGAAGTCGACACGCTTCTCGTACTCGGGGGCAACCCGGCG
>CBIHQZ010001282.1:0-2447 GCA_966212315.1 uncultured Myxococcales bacterium | reverse complement strand
GAGGATGACCTTCTCGCTCTTCGACGGGATCAGCCCTTCGATCTTCGACTCGAGGAACCCGCGCGGGACGCTCACCGCCCCGGGGATGAACCCGGCGCGGAACTCCTCGCCTTCGCGAACGTCGACAAGATGAAACTTTTCACCCGCATCGAGCCGGCGCTTCAGATCCTCGAGCGATACTTCCTGAATCGACCGCTTCGTTTCGGCCATCAGGTCGGCGAACGACTTCGACATCCACTGCCTCCAGTATGGTGAACAGTACTTCAATCAAGCGAAGCGCGTGTCAAGGGTTTCGGGGGACGCCGCCCACGGCGGCAACGTCGGGCCTCGGTGGCTGCCCTGCCAATGAATTGGCGGGCTACCTTTGAGTTGCCGACCTTCGTCGGCGGGGTGGGTGGTCGCGGCGGGGTTACTGGCACGCAGTCGGCGAAGGCCGACGGCTCAACGGTAGCCCGCCAATTCATTGGCAGGGGAACCTCACCGCAACCGATTCCCCCGCCTTAACTGCCGTCCAGGTCCACGGCCAGGGTCACGACCAGGAAGGAGCAGCGGAGTCCACGTACCCTTTGACCCGCGGAGCCCACTCACGTAATCCCTCGCGCCACCATGGCGAAGCTGACCTATCGGGACGCGGGCGTGGACATCGACGCCGGCGATTCTCTCGTCGAGCGCATCAAGCCTTTCGCGCGCGCCACCCGCCGCGCCGAGGTGCTGGAAGATGTCGGCGGATTCGCGGGGATGATGCGGCTCCCCGCCGGGCTCGCGGAACCGGTGCTCGTGAGCGGTACCGACGGGGTCGGGACCAAACTCAAGGTCGCGTTCGCGGCGAACAAACACAACACCATCGGACAGGACCTCGTCGCGATGTGCGTGAACGACGTCGCCACCTGCGGCGCCGAACCGCTCTTCTTTCTCGACTACTTCGGCACCGGGAAGCTCGACGTCGGTGTGGCCGAGTCGGTCATCAAGGGCATCGCGCACGGATGCACCCTCGCGGGATGCGCATTGCTCGGCGGCGAGACGGCCGAACTCCCCGGCATGTACGCCGACGGCGAATACGACCTGGCGGGCTTCTGCGTCGGCGTGGTCGACCGGCAGAAGATCGTCGACGGCAAGCGCATCGCGAAGGGCGACGCGGTGGTCGGCGTGTTCTCGTCGGGCGTGCACTCGAACGGCTATTCGCTCGTGCGTCGTGCGCTGCTCGAAGCCGGCGGACATTCACTCGGCGACACCCTCCCCGGCTTCGCGCGATCGCTCGGCGACGAGCTGCTCGAACCGACGCGCATCTACGCGAAGAGCATCCGCGCCGCGATCGCGACCGGACACGTGCGCGGCATCGCTCACATCACCGGCGGCGGACTTCCCGGCAACGTGCCGCGTGTTCTTCCCGACGGCATCGGCGTTCGCGTCGATCCGAAGCGCTGGCCTCGTCCCGTGATCTTCGATGCAGTGCAGAAGGCCGGCGGCGTCGACGAACACGAGATGCGCCGTACGTTCAACATCGGCCTCGGGCTGGTGGTGATGTGCGACGCGGCACACGCCGACGACGTGATCCGCGCGTTCGAACAGAGCGGCGAGAAGGCCGCGCGCATCGGCGAGGTCATCGGGTCGGATGCCGACTTCGAAGCACGCGTCGAATTCGTCGGAGGATGAGCCGGTGCTGACGCTCGGCGTTCTGGTTTCGGGGAGCGGCAGCAATCTGCAGGCGATTCTCGACGCGGTCGCTGCTCGAGCGCTCGATGCGCGTGTCGCCGTTGTCATCTCGAACAAGCCCGCTGTCGGTGCACTCGCGCGGGCCGAACGTTCAGGCGTGCCGACCGAGGTGCTCTCGCACAAGTCGTTCGCATCGCGCGAAGCGTTCGACACCGAGATGGTCGCGCGATTGCGCGCGCGCGGGGTCGACATCGTGGTGCTCGCGGGGTTCATGCGCATCGTGACGACCGTCTTGCTCGATGCGTTTCCGCAGCGCGTGGTGAACATCCACCCTTCCCTCCTCCCTGCGTTTCCCGGCGTCGACGCACAAGGCCAGGCACTCGCCGCGGGCGCGAAGATCACCGGGTGCACGGTGCACTTCGTCGATGCAGGAACCGACACTGGTCCGATCATCACGCAAGCCGCGGTGCCGGTGCGCGACGACGACACGCACGACACACTGCGCGATCGGATCCTCGCGATGGAGCATCGCGCGCTGCCGATGGCGTTGCAGTGGATCGCCGAAGGGCGGGTCACGATCGAAGGCGCGCACGTGCGAATTGCCGGCGCGAGCAGCGACTTCGCGGTCGCGTCGCCCGCGTTCGAGGCGCGTCGGTGACGATCGCCCGCAGCTTCTACGACGTCGTGGTCGTCGGTGGTTCGCTCGGTGCGCTCGCGTCCGCGGCGCTTCTTGCGAGGCGAGGATTTCGCGTCGCGTGGATCCGTCACACCGACAAGCCGAACACGTACACCTA
>CBIHQZ010001281.1:0-2452 GCA_966212315.1 uncultured Myxococcales bacterium | reverse complement strand
CGCGATCGTCTCGGCGCCCGGCGGTGTGCGTCGGTTCGCGGGCGACGAGGACGATGTCGACGAAGACGTCGCGGGCGCGGGTGCGGGCGAGGGGCGCGCGAGTTCGGCCGAAGCCATCGCGAGCCAGGGATCGTCGTTCGGACCGAGCCCCGTCAGTTCGCGCGCGAACTCCGCCGCGGAATCGGGTCGATCGAGCGGCGCTTTCGAGAGTGCGCGTTCGATCGCGGCAGGAATCCGCGCCGGCAATCCGGGGACTCGCGCGGCAAGCGAAGGGACCTTGTCGTGAACGTGATGGGTTGCCCACTCGTACACGTTCTTGGCGCTCCACGGCAGCGCGCCCGCGAGCATGTACCAGGTGAGCAAACCGAGCGCGTACACGTCGCTGCGCGCATCGACCGGCAGCCCCGCGAACTGTTCGGGAGACATGTACGCCGGTGTCCCCACCAGCGTGCCGCGCGCCGTGAGGGCAGGGTGCTGCTCGGATGCCTCGACGTGCTTCGCGACACCGAAGTCGACGACCTTCACGAGCGAGCCGCCCGAGTCGCCGGTGAGAATCACGTTCTCGGGTTTGAGATCGCGATGCACCACACCCTTGCGATGCGCTTCGTCGAGCGATCCCGCGATCTGCACGGCGATCGCCACCGCCCGCTGCCACGGAAGCGGTCCGCGTTCGACCACCTCGGCCAGGCGGTCACCCGCGACGTACTCCATCACGAGGAACAGGCGCCCGTGCTGCTCGCCGAAATCGAGAAGGTGCACGGTGCACGGGTGCGAGAGCTGAAGGATCGTTGCCGCCTCGCGATGGAACCGTTCGATCACCACCGGATCGGTGGACACCTTCGGCGCGAGTACCTTGATCGCCACCGCGCGCGTCGCACGACCGACGCGTTGTTCGCCGATGTACACGCGCCCCATGCCGCCCTGGCCGATCGGGCGCAGGACGAGATAGCGATCGAGCAGCATCGTGCCGATGAGCGGATCCGCGGGTTCCGCGTTGCCTGCCAGCACCTGGGTTCCGCACGCGCGGCAGAACCGCGCACCGGCGTCGACGGTCGCGCCGCAGCGGAAGCATCGGATGGGTGGCTCTTCGGGGGTGGTCACGGCGGCAGCGAGCCCGCTCGGGGTATCGCTTCGTCGCGCGCGGTGTCAACGCAGGATGCCCGCGCCGACGCGGCGACGCTCGCGTCTCGGTTCGAGTGAACCAACGAGGCCGCGGGCGTCGGGGCGCTCGACCAGACCGTTCGGTCGGGCCGATCAATCGCGATGATCAATCGACGTTTTCAATTCAGCATCGATGGACGAACCGGCGGCGGGAGCGTGTCGTCCTCCTCGCCGAGCAGTGCCTGCTCCTCCGCCATCGCCGCACGGACTGCGCGCCGCGCCAGATCCGCCATCACGGTCGCAAGCGCTGCTTCGTCGTGTTCGTCGCGATCGACGCGCACGCCGAGGTAGAGCGTTTCCGGCACTTCTTCACGGCCCGCGATTTCGTCGAGCGCCGCGAAGGCGTGTGCCACGCAACAGAAGTCTCCCAGGTAGGCATCGTCGGATTCCTGGTCGACGAAGAACGCGACCTTCACTCCGACCGGGAGCGCACCGCGACACGCGGTACATCGCTCCGTCAGGTTCTCTAGGCTCGGCATGGCATCACCTCCAATTCGGTACGAGAGGAGACTCAGCGCGTAACGTGCCGTTCTCGGCCATGGCGCCACGGCCGAGCGGCGGCGGGGCTGGGTTGTTCGGGTTTCCTCGTTGGTGGCCGCTCCCACGCGCCCGAGTCCGCCCCGATTGCACGGCGCTTTTGTGCGCAGTCGCCCGACACGAAACGAAGTACAACTGCACGGGCGCGGGAAGGCTCGTCCGTCGCTGCGAGTTCGACCGTGCACGGAGGCCAGAGTCCCTCGATGCGTCGTTTCGCCCCTCGGATCGTTTCGATCGCCGCGCTCGTCGGCATCGCAGTCAGCGCCTGGCTGCTGGTGCAGTACCTTCTTCCCCCGTCGGCCTCGGCGTGCGGTCCGGGCGGAGGCTGCAATCGCGTACGGTTCTGCTGGCTCGCGCAGATCGGAACGAGCGTGTTTCCGTTCTGGCCCACGGTCGGGGTGCTGGCCTTCGCGGGACTCTTGATCCTGTCGCTCACCGACAGCACGCGCCTGCGCCGGTTCCTTCCGATCGCAGGCTACGCGGCCGTCGCGTCGGGACTGTTCCTGCTCGTGGGGCAGCGCATCGCCTGCAAAGCGTTCTGCCCGTTCTGCGTGGTCACCGATCTATCGGCCATCGTCGGCGGCGGCGCGGCAGTGATGTCGAAGGACGCGATCGGCGAGGTCGTGAAACCGATCTGGCGCTGGGTGTTCGGCGTGCTCGCGGTCGGCGCCGTCGTCGCGCCGTTCGGGTGGGGATTCGCAACGACCAGCGAAGCACCCGTTCAAGGCGTGCGCGTTGCGAACCTGCCGGCACC
>CBIHQZ010001280.1:0-2452 GCA_966212315.1 uncultured Myxococcales bacterium | reverse complement strand
CGATCTCCTCCGGTTCGGCCCGCTGCATGGCAGCCGCATCCGCTGTTCATCGCGGGGGTGCCTGCGTCTCCGCCCGCATCGGCTCGCGCGTCGCTGCTCACACTGGCGTCGCTTCCTGCCTCGGCGACATCGGTGTTCGCGGCGTCGATGATCTCCGTCGCGTCGCGATTCGCAGCATCGGCAACGTCACTGGCGGCCCCATCGGCGGCATCGGCATTCTCGCCGTCTGCTGCGTCGGGGACATCGATCACGTCCGCGACGGCGTCTCGCGCACCTCCGTCGATCGCCGCGTCGACACCGGCATCCGTGCCGGCATCTACGCCGCCGTCGATCGGCTCGATCATGCAGAGCGGACTGCAGCCGTCGCCGCTCGTCATGTTTCCGTCGTCGCACATCTCGACGACGGCGCGCACGAAGTTGTCGCCGCAACGGGCGGGCTCGCATGTTGCGGTGCAACCGTCGGTGCTGCTCGTGTTGCCGTCGTCGCACATCTCGACGCCGGCCTGAACGAGGCCATCACCGCATCGCGCGTTCGCGCACGTGTTGAGGCATCCATCCGTGTTGCTCGCGTTCGCGTCGTCGCACTGTTCGGGCCCGTTCGTGGTGCCGTCTCCGCACCGCGGTCCGGGGCCGGTGCAGAGCGCGCTGCAGTGCCCGTACGTGCCGTTGTCCGCACCTTCGTCGCAGAGTTCGACCCCCGCACGGACGAACGAGTCGCCGCACGACGGGATCTGGCAAGTGCTCAGACAATCGTCCGTGTTGCTGCTGTTGCCGTCGTCGCACGACTCGAAAGGCGCATGCGCGAAGCCGTCGCCGCATCGAGCGGTGGCGCACGTGTTCAAGCATGCGTCCGCGTTGCTGGTGTTGCCGTCGTCGCACTCCTCCGAGCCTTCGCGCACGCCGTTGCCGCAGCGCGGGCCCGCACTCACCGTGCAGCTCGCGTTGCAGTAGCCGGGCATTCCGTTGCTGGCGCCGTCGTCGCAGACTTCGACGCCGGCGTTGACGAAGCCGTCGCCGCATCGTGCGGGTGTGCAGGCGGCGGTGCAGCTGTCGGAGTTGATCGTATTGCCGTCGTCGCACATCTCGACGCCGCTCTGTACGAAGCCGTCGCCGCATCGCGCGGCGGCGCACGCGGTCGTGCACAAGTCCGTGTCGACCGTGTTGCCGTCGTCGCACGCCTCGACGCCCGACTGCATGAATCCGTCGCCACAACGCGCCGCGACGCACGTGTTCAAGCACGCGTCGCTGTTGCTCGCGTTGCCATCGTCGCACGCCTCGCTACCGTTCCTCGTGCCGTCACCGCAGCGCGGGCCAGGTCCCGTGCACGTCGAATTGCACGCGTTGTAAGTCCCGTTTCGTGCGCCGTCGTCGCACGCTTCGATGCCTTCGCGCATGCCGTTGCCGCACACGGGCATCGCGACGTACTCGTACGCGCCCATGTCGTAACCGGCCCCCACGGGACGCATGATGCCGTCGCGGTCGTGGTCCGGCGCTCCCACCGCCGACGCAGTGTCGATCACGGGGCTCGTCGTACGCACGTGGAGGTCGGCGGGCGCGTTCGCATACAGCGGGTTCAGCGAGAGCGTCCCGATGCCGCCTGTGACGTTCCGATAGTTGGTCGTGTTGCTCCAGACGTCGGAGTAGGTGACTGCGACGAACGGAGTGCCGAGGGTCGAAACCCGGGAGACGCCGTAGGTATGCAACGTGATCAACGAGTTCAGGATCGCGACGGTCACCGAACTCTGACCGAGGGCGTCCACGCCGTAGGCACCGTTCGCGTGAATCGTGCAATTCGTGATGTTCACGTTCAGCATCGCGCTCGCGACCGTCGGGCTCACGTACACGCCGTACATGGCCGAGCCCGCGATCACCGAGTTGACGATCGATACAGTGGTCGCCGCACTCGTAGTGATCGAGATCCCGGCGTTCGTGCTGCCGAGCACGGTGAGTTCCGTGAACGTCGGGTTCGCCGTGCCGCGCACCGCGACGCCGTCGGACGCACCGTTGATCGTGATGCGCTGAAACGTAGGCCGTCCCGATGTTGCGACGATGCCGTGACTGTTCGCGTTCACGGCGACGTCGGTGATCGTGGCGCCAACCGCTCCGGAGTAGGTCATCGCGTCCGTCGCGCCCGTGATGGTCGCATTCGTGAGCGTGGGCGGACTCGTGTCGGTATAGAACAAGACACCCCACCAGCTTCCTGCTGCCGACGTCGTGGAGTTCATCGTGATCGGCGATGTCGCGGTGCCGGAGGCAGCGAGCGCGCCGTAGACGCGCAATTCGCCCTCCGAAATGTGCACACCCGCCTTCATGATGTCCGTCGTCGCCCACGTGAGCGTCACACCGGGATCGATCGTCAGCGTGACGCCCGGAGCAACTGTGAGGTCGCCGGCGAGCGCGTACGGACTACCGGCCGTCGTGAGCCTCGTGTCGACCCACAGCGTGCCGTACA
>CBIHQZ010001279.1:0-2453 GCA_966212315.1 uncultured Myxococcales bacterium | reverse complement strand
GGCGAGGTCGTGCTGGCCCATGCACCAGGTGGGGCCGAACGCGTCGGGGCCGCGTGAGGCTGGAGCGAGACGAGAGCGTGCCGCCCGTGAAGGGAAGGGAGCGATGGATTGCGAGCGCAAGTGCCTCACCGCCGCTGCGCCTTCCGCGCGCTCGGCCGCGCTCGTGTGGCGGTGAGCTGTTCGTGTGCCGGATGCGAAGCCGCTCGACTGAACGAGCTTACGCGCTGTCCGCGGTCTCGCGCGGCGGCGGGCCGAAGAACAGAAACGAACGCACCGATCCGATTGCGCTCAGTACGCACACGATCGCGACGCACACCGAGAGTGCCCATGTCCGCGTGGCGCCGATGTTGACGACGTTGCGCAGCGCGAGAACACCCCAGACGAACGCGTCGCCGAGATAGAGCGCGCGATGCTTCACGACGCGTGTCAGCAGCCCGAGACCGAACCAGGTTCCGGCCCACGTGAGACCGAGCCAATCGACCCGCGACGTCAGTAACGGCAGCGAGAAGAGCACCATCATCGCGCCGAACGGCATCGCGGCGCGGAAGGTCTGTGCGAGCGAGTTGGCGATCACTTGCGTGAGGACGGGCTCGATCCAACGCCGCATCGCCGCGCGCGCTGTGGGACGGAACGGAAGCCCGATGCGCTCGGGCTCGCGAATCGAGATCACGTTCAGCATCCCGGCCGAGAGTGCGCAGTGGCGTGCGAACGCCTCGCGCGAGATGACGACGTCGGGTTTGCCGTCGCGCTCGTAGCGCAGCTCGTCGCGCAAGAACACGATGCGCGCGCCTGCGGGGCCCGCCTCGAACTCGGCGATCGCGGGGTCTTTCGATCGCTCGCGCGGGTCGACGAACTGCACGTGTTCCGCGGGAGCCTCGGGCGGTGGACGATAGGGATTGTTCAGTGCCGGCTCCATCGCGTTCGCGTAGCACGCGCGTCCGAGCGCGAGAAGCTGATGACGTGGGCGGAGCGTTCGTGGCGTTGCGAACCGACCGCACCGAGGTGTTCGCGCCGGCATCTGCGACGTCGATGCGAAGCGCTCGCTCACCGCGTGTTCCGCGTCCGACGCGCCGGGCCGAGTGATACGTTGGCCGCTATGCGATTCATTTCACTTCGCGCGTTTCCGATGATCGCGATCGTCGTTCTCGTCTCCAGCAGCGCGTGCTCCTCGCCGCCCGTGACCGACGCGTCGACCGACGCACTCGACGACTTCACCACCGACGCGTCAGCGTCCGACGTCGCGACCGGCTGTCCGGATCAGTTGCCCGCGGACGGCGTCCCGTGCGCGCCCCTCGGCCGGTCCTGCGAATACGGCGCGTTCTCGTGGCACGACTGCAACTCCTACGCGTCGTGCACCACGCGCGGCTGGAGCGTGCACGCGCCGCTCGCCGCGGTCTGCGCGCCGAACAACACGATGTGCCCAGCGAGCGCGTCGGCGATCACCGCCGGCAGCGCATGCGACAACGGTGGGCTCGAGTGCTTCTTCCGCGAGTCGACCTGCTACTGCCCGCGACCCGCCACGGGCGACGCCGGCACCGTGTGGACATGCGACGCCCCGGCGCCGGGTTGCCCCTCACCGCGTCCGTTCGTCGGCAGCGCGTGCAGCACCGAAGGGCAGGAGTGCGACTACGCCGCGTGCCTCTTGCACAACGTTCGTCAGCGCTGTCAGGGCGGCGTGTGGGTCGAGGCGATTGCGGATTGCGATGGGGGGTGAGGGGGCGCGGCGGCTTCCGATTCCCCCTCTACTCCCCGCGAGACAGCGTCTTGAACTCCTCCGGCAGAGCGTCCGATCCGAATTGCGCGATGCACTCGCGCATGTGCGCCTGGCAGTGCTCGCACTGGGGCGCGTGCTCGGCGAACGCGGGTTGCAGTCCGCCCACGCGGAAGATGCCGTTGAGCGCGGCCGTCGTGTCGGGGTGCGCGCACGTGCCGATGTCGTCGGCGTCGGTCGCGGCTTCGCGTTCATCCCACGTGCCCACCACGTAGAGCGTGCCGGTGTCGCCCTCGAGCGCGAACAACTGATCGGGCGAACCGTCTCCGTGCGACTCGCGAATGGCGAACACATCCGCCGCGTACGTGACGGCATTGCGAACGTCCGCGGGAATGCGTGTGCCCGAAAAGCGCTCGAGCACCGGGCGCAGCGTCGCGAGATCGTCGCGCGGCGTGGTGGCCACTGCGCGATCGCGATCGATGTCCGGACGTCCATGCAGCGCGCGATAGTGCTCGACGATCGCTCGGTGCGTGAGCGGCCAATCGCTCGCTGCGAGGGCGGGATCGAGCCGTAACGCGCGCAGCGTGCCGAGCATGTCGGGCTGATGCTCGACGAAATCGAGCGGCACCACGCGCACGGCTTTGCGCACGCCGCCGTGACCCGCTTCGGTGCCGATCACACGGCGGGCGTCGACGAGCTGTCCTGGGGTGCACACACGCGAGCTTCCCGGCATCGCACCCGT
>CBIHQZ010001278.1:0-2453 GCA_966212315.1 uncultured Myxococcales bacterium | reverse complement strand
GTCGTGATGTACCTGACGGCCGCGCAGATCGAGTCCACGCTCGACGCCGTGGTACGTCGGTCCGCGCCCGGGAGCCGCGTGGTCGTCCTCTATCACGCACCCTCGCTGTTGCTCCCATTGGTGGGTCTACTCACGCGTCGCATGGGCGAGCCGCTGCGCTCGACGCACACCGAAGATCAGATGCGCGCGCTCCTTTCGCGCCACGGATTCGACACGGTGCGCGACGAGGATCTGGCCGGCATCGGCGCGCGTTTGTCTCCCACGCTCGGACGCGAATTGCGGTCCATGCGGCACATGCGGGTGGTCGTCGCGGATCGCGGATCGCGTGTTCGTCCGCGCTGAGGCTTTCGTCACGCGTGGTCGCGTCGCGCAGCGCGGGCACGCGTGGAGCGAGCCTTTGCACCGAGCGCTCGCTCCGTGACAAACATCGCGAATGGAAATCCGCGAACGACTCTTCGGGGGCGAAGGCTCGGTCGGCGTTGCCTCACTGGTCGGTGCGCTCACACCCCCGTTTACCGCGGCGCTGTTCTGCGAACTCTCACCCGGCGGCTCGGTCGGCGCGCATCGCCAGGCCGACGACGACGAGATCGTGATCGCACTCGACGGCGAGGCATCGATCTACGTCGACAAGGTGGTTCGGGCGGTCGGCCCGCTCGACGTCGTGAGCCTGAAGCACGGCTCCACACTCGAGATTGCGAACGCGTCCCTCGAGCATCCTTTCCGTTATCTCATCGTAAAAGCACGCCGCGCCGCACCCTGACTCTCATGTCGCGCTGTGCCGAACGGTCGGCGCAGTCGCGCTCGGAATCGGCCGAGACCCGCTCGAATCCATCGTGGCCGATCCGGTACGATGGTTGCTCACATGGCTCGACCCGGTTCGCGATTCGACGCGAAGCGGGGGGTTGGAATCGTCGAAAGGAGAACGACTCGATGCATGCTTGTCCGAACTGCAGGCGGCACATCCGCGAAAGCGAATGCCCGTTCTGTCACGCAAAGTCCGATGCCCAGGCGCCGGCACCGCGTGAATTGATCTCGCGCAAAGGCCTCCGTCGCGGCGCACTCGTCGCCAGCGTCTTCGCAGCCACTGCGTGCGCGCCCGTCGCGGCGTACGGCATCCCGCTCGATGCCAACAACGGCACCGACTCACAGACCAACGACTCACAGACCACGACCGACTCGATGACCGCGGACGACGCGATCGACGAGAGCGTGGTCGCGGCGTACGGCATCCCGCCGGCCGATGTGATGTCCGGGGACGACGCATCGGATGCGCCCGTCGCGGCATACGGCATCCCGCCCCAGGACGCCGGCGAAGACAGCGGCGTTGCACCCGCGTACGGCATTCCGCCCGCCGACGGAGGCCGCTAGTGACCATCGCGCCGGAGCCGCGGAGGCGGCGCAGTCTTCCGATCGCGGTTCCGGCGCAACGTAACCGCCCGATCGACGGCACCACGCGTGACATCGATCGCGCGCATCGACCGCTCTATGTCGTGTGGGAGATCACGCTCGCGTGCGATCTCGCGTGTCATCACTGCGGCTCGCGCGCGGGGCGGGCGCGTCCCGACGAACTCAGCACCGAAGAAGCGCTCGATCTCGTCGATCAGATGGCCGCGCTCGGCGTCACCGAAGTCACCGTCATCGGCGGCGAAGCGTATCTCCGCGACGACTGGATCCAGATCATCGCGCAGATCTCGAAGCACGGGATGCGCGCGGGAATGGCCACCGGCGGGCGAGGGCTGACACTGGAACGTGCGAAGGCCGCGCGCGATGCGGGTCTCGAGGCGGTGAGCGTCTCGGTCGACGGGCTCGGCGAAGTGCACGACGCACAGCGTGGTCTGCGCGGCAGCTTCGACGCGGCGATGGCGGCGATGGACAACATCACCAGCGTCGGGAAGATCCGGCTGACCGCGAACTCGCAGATCAACAAGAAGAACCTGCACCAGATCCCCGAGCTGTTCGCTCACCTCGCGGATCACGGCGCCAAGGCGTGGCAGGTGCAACTCACCGCGGCGATGGGACGCGCGGCCGACGAGCCGCGGATGTTCCTCGATCCGTACCAGGTGCTCTACACGCACCCGATGCTGGCAAAGCTCCGACTCGAAGCCGACAAGCGACGCGTGTCGTTCTGGGCGGGAAACAACATCGGATACTTCGGCCCGCTCGAGAGCGTGCTGCGAAGGCAATACAACACCGGCCATCGCGGCAGCTGCGGAGCCGGGCGGATCACGATCGGGATCGAAGCCAACGGCGACATCAAGGGATGCCCGTCGCTGCCGACCGAGGAGTACGTGGGCGGGAACATCCGCGACAACTCGCTCGAGCACATCTGGGAGCGGTCGTCGCAGCTGCGATTCATGCGCGACATGACCACCCGCGATCTGCACGGGTTCTGCGCGACTTGCTACTACGCCGACGAGTGCAAGGGCGGCTGCCATTGGACCTCGCACGTCGCG
>CBIHQZ010001277.1:0-2454 GCA_966212315.1 uncultured Myxococcales bacterium | reverse complement strand
GGGCGCGTGTCGAATCCGTCGACCAGGATGCCGTACTCGTCGCCGGCGTTCGGATTGAACGGGCCGAGCATCTGCTTCATGCCGCGCGCGCGCAGCTCGTTCGCAGCCGCGTCGAAGAGCGACCTTGCGACCGAGGCGTCGTCGATGCACTCGAAGAACCCGAACGTGCCTTCGTGACGATTCTTCTCGGGCCGGTTGCGATCGACGACCGCGGCAATCGTCCCGACGATCTCTCCGCTGCGATGCGCGGTGAACAGCACGCGATCGGCGTGCTTCCAGAACGGGTTCTTCGCGACGTCGAGCTTGTCGCGTTGCATCCCGATCAACGGCGCCACCCAGTGTGGATCGTTCGCGTAGATCCGGAATGCGAAGCGAACGAATGCGTCGAGGTCACGAGCGCTCTCGGCGCGACGAATCGTGATGCCCGTGGAGTCGGTCGGCACGCTGGTCGGCGATGATACGTCGGCGCGGTTGCGCGGCGCAGAGAACTCGGCGGCGAATTCAGTCATGGCTCGCGACGGGAGCACGCGCTGTGCCCGCGGGCGCAGACCCTGCCGAGCGCCTGCGTTACGCAGACCCCTCCCCATCACTTGAATCGCTGCGTCCAATGGCCCCTCCCCGAACGACACTCCGCAGTGCGGAAAATACGAGTGTCGTCCGAAGAGGGGCACGCGCGATTCTGCAGCGCGTCAGCCGTCGTGCCCGTTGCTTGCCCTCTTCGGACGACGCCTGCGTGAGTGAGCCTCGCGCGGGTGTCGTTCGGGGAGGGCTCGCAGTTCGACGTGAAGTTGCGGGGAGGGTCTGCGCGACGGCGGCTCGGATGTCGCGTCGCAAACAGAAAGGGAGCGAGGGGCAGACTGCACAGCTGTGCGGGCACTCGCACAGCGCGTGCGACGACTCAGCGGCGGTACTGTTGAACGACGTGCTTCTCGGGGCGGTCGATCGACTCGAGTCGCGAGGTGATCAGGTCGCGTTCTCCGTTGCGGAAATAAATCGCATCGCCGATCGACGGGTTCCCGATGTTCGGGAAGATCCCGTTGTTGTTGTAGCGAAGACTTCCTTCGAGCTTCTTGCGGATCGCGGCATGGCCGTCGATCCAGCGCCCGGTGCGGCGGTCCTTCACTGCGACGCAGAGATCGCGACGCACGTGGTACTCGGTGTTTCGGGTGACGTAGACCTTGTGAATGCGTCGTTCGGCCTGGGGGACTTCGCTCATGACACTGCCTCCTGCTCGGCGACTGATGTCACGGCTCTCGAGGTCCACAAACTTTTCGGCACGCACCGACGGTCGGGGTCTTATTGCCCGGCGCCGGAATTCGCACTGGCCTGCAAACGCAGCGCGACCTGGAACACCGCCTGTGACTGCGCGACCGCGCGTCCGCCGGCGCCCTCGAGAAAGTCGATGGCATCACGGAACTCGGCATCGAGCGCGGCGGCTCGAGTCGGTGCGCGCGTGTGCACCGTTGCGGCGAGTTGATGCCCGGTCGCCCGGATCATCGGCTCGAGCGACGCGATCGCGTCCATGCGCCGCTTCAACGCGATCGCCGTGCGAATCGCCGCACGCACTGCACGCGCCGTGGTTTCCGACACGGTCGGCATTGCGCCACCGGCGACGTGCATCTCCACCGAGACGAGTCGCTCGGCTTCCTCTTGCGACTCGGGGAACGAAGACGGAATCGCCGGCGGGGCAGGCGACCCCGATGACGGCGCGGGTGATCCCGATGGAGCCGGTGAATCGTCGCGTGCGACCATCGTGGCGACCGGGACGACGCCGCCCACCGGCGGGCCTTGATCGATCTCGATCGTGAGCTGGAGGTTCTGCGCGCGGAGCTGCTGCGACCAGGCGCGCGTCGCCGCGGCGCTTCGCTCCAACTCGGAACCTTCGGGCAGTCCGAACGAGAGTGACAGCCGCGTGATCGCATCGACCTTCACGCGCTCGGACTCGTTGATCGCGAGTTGCATCGCGCGGATCACCGCGAAGAAGCGGTCGTACTCGGCGACGCCCGAGTGCACGACTTCGATGCGGCTCACTTGCGTCGTGCGCGTCGGCGTCGCGGGCGAACACCCGGCCGCGAGGGCCGCGACGAGCGCAAGGCGCGGGAGCTTCGAGTGCGGCGCGAAGCGGAACGGTGTGCCGGCGAAACGCATCGAGGGCCCAGGTTTTCGCATGCGTACGATCGTTGCGGCAGTTGATTCGGCACCGCGCGCCGTGACAATCAAATACAAGTTCATGACAACTCCCTTGGTCGCCACGCGTTAGTCCTTCCGAATCGCGCGGATCGCCGTTCTTCCGGTCCGCGTTCTCAGGGAGAGCTGATGACCACGTATCTGATCGCCATCCCGTATCTGACGATCCTGGTGTGTCTGTGTCTCTACGGACTTCACCGCAGTCAATTGGTTCTGTTGCTCAAGCGGCACGCGCGCAAACTGCCGCCGCCGCCCGCCGAGATCGCC
>CBIHQZ010001276.1:0-2455 GCA_966212315.1 uncultured Myxococcales bacterium | reverse complement strand
CGGCGCGCGCTTGCTCACGCGCGACGAGACGATTCGCGCGCACGAATCCATCGCGGTGTGGGATGGCGCCACGACCCGGCGCGGACGGCGAAAGAAACCGCGCTGACGAATCCGCCCCGTTCGATCAGCCGATCTCGCCGCGCACCACCACCACTGAGCACGGCGCGTGATTCACGACTTTCGCAGCCGTCGTCCCGAGCACGCGATCGAGCCCCGAATAACCGTGCGTGCCGACCACCACCAACAGCGCCTTCGACTCGCGCGCGGCATCGCAGATGACATCCCACGCACCGCCGAGCCGCGCCTCCGCGCCTGCGAGCATTTCGCGCGGCACGTTGGCGAGTGCCTGATCGAGCGACTGTTGCGTGATCTCGATGAGACGAGCCGGCATCGCATCGGGCGCGGGGCTCATCGCTTCCAGCGGGATCTCCGGTGGCACCGCGACGGCACGAACGATCAGGAGCCTGGCCTCGAATCGACGCGCCAGCGCAAGGGCCGATCGCAATACAACGGGGGCGCGTTCGGACGAGTCGAGACCGACGACGATCGTGCTCATGCCCTCAATGCGCAGCACACCGTGTGCCCATTGGGCTCGGTGGGTGCGCGCGAACTCAGCCGCCGAACAGCTGCTTCGACTCGACCTCGACGTCGCCGATCGGAAGCGAAGTCGCCTCGGGACGCGGCACCGTTCGCTCGGCCATCGCGCTGCGCCCCGCACCGACGAGAAGCCCGAGGAGCGCGATCTGGAAGCCCATCGCGATGAGCAGCAGCCCCGCGAGCGAAAGGCGCGTGTACGTTGCCGTGAGGCCGCCGCGATGGGTGGCGAGCCAATGCGCGAGCACCGTGCCGTCGCACGCGAGTCCGCCGATGAGCAGCAGCGCCGCGACGATGATGGCGCGGTCGAACGTGAACCACTCCTTCACCGAGCCGAGCAGACGGAGCTTGCGAAGCTTCTGCTCGGGCATGATCGCGTGCACCGCGATGCCCATCGCGAGACCCGAGAGGCCGAGCATCGCAAGGGTCACGCCGAGGATCATGTAGTGGATGTCGAAGCTCGCGCCGGCGAAGTGCATCGGGCCGCCGAGTTGTGAGCCGACGAGCACGAGACCGAGCAGCAACATCAGCGCGCCCGGCAACGTCATCATGTGATCGGGCGCGTGCCAGAGCAGCATGCGGAGATGTCGCCAGCCGTCGCGCCACGGACGCAGATGCGGCGGGCGATCGCGCTTGTCCTTGTGGAGGGTGATCGGCACTTCGACGATCGGCACATCGAAGATCGCGGCCTTCACGATCATCTCCGACGCGAACTCCATCCCCGGCGAAGTGACCCCCATGCGGAGGAACGTCGCGCGCTCGATGCCGCGCATCCCGCAGTTGCAGTCGGAGATGCCGGTGGCGAAGAGGCGATTGAGAATGAACGTGAGAACCGGCGTACCGAGGTACCGATTGAGCGTCGGCATCGCGCCCGGCATCACCTTGCCGCCGAGACGCGTTCCCATCACGAACGGATTGCCCGCGCGGAGCTTCTCGACGAATCGCGGGATCTCGAGGAAGTCGTACGAGTCGTCCGCGTCGCCCATGATCAAGTACTTGCCGCGCGCCGCTTCGAAGCCGAACTGCAGCGCCGCGCCGTACCCGCGAGTCGGGCAGTTCACCACGCGTGCGCCGGCCGCGGTCGAGACCTCGATGCTGCGATCGGTGCTGCCGTTGTCACTCACCACCACTTCGCCGCGAAGGCCCGCTTCGCGCATCGCGCGCAGGGCTTTCTCGATGCAGAAGGTGATCGTCTTCTCTTCGTTCAGACACGGGATCACCACGGACACTTCGAGGTCGTCGGGCTTCGCGATCGGGGGCGTGGACAAGGGAGCGGCGGCACTCATGACGGCTGGGCACCGTAGCATGCGAAGCGTTCTCGTTGCGCGCGCGCGTGCAGCGCTCTAGCGTCCGCGGCCGAGATGGAAGCGAAGCAAGTCGAAGCGCGTTTGCGCGATGTTCCGATCGCGGTGACCGGTGGTGCGGGATACGTAGGCTCGGCCGTGGCGCACCTGCTGTCGCGACTCGGCGCGCGCGTGACCGTCATCGACACGTTGGTGAAAGGTCATCGCTGGGCGGCCGGCGAGTTGCCGCTCGAGACCGTCGACATTCGCGATCGCGACGGCCTCGCGAAGTTGTTCCGCGCGCGCGGCATCGGCGCGGTGTGCCATCTCGCGGCGCTTGCCACGATCCCCGAGTCGTTCGCGGATCCCGAGGAGTATCTCGACGTGAATCACCGCGGGACCACCTCGGTGCTGGCGGCGATGAAGGACGCGAACGTGCCGGTGCTCGCGTTCGCGTCGACCTGCGCGATCTATGCGACGCCGTCGGACCCGACCGCACCATTGCGCGAAGGCGGCGCTGAGAATCCGTTGTCGCCGTATGCGACCGGCAAGCAACTGGCCGAGCGGGATATTCGCGA
>CBIHQZ010001275.1:0-2460 GCA_966212315.1 uncultured Myxococcales bacterium | reverse complement strand
CGGTAGATCGTCGGGACCGCGTTGGGGGCGTAGCCGCTGAGATACATGCGATCTGGATGACCCGGGGCGATGTCGATCGTCTCGATGAACAGATTCGCCAACGACCATCCCGCGGCCCAGTGCTGCCCGAGGTCGTCGCTGATCCACACGGCGTTCGTTCCCGAAATCGGTGTGACCGCGATCGCCGAGCGCGTGCCGTTGGGATCGGTCGTCGCGTCGATCACCTGTTGCAGCGGAACGGTCGCGGGACGCGTGAAATCGCAATACGGCGCGCCGCCCACGCTGATGCCGTCGGGGAGGGTGATGATCAACGAGCCGTCGCGTTGCAGCGCGAGTGCGGGATCGGCCATCGCCGCGAATCCTTCCGCTTGCTCGCACACCCAGCGCCAGGTCGTGCCGCCGTCGGTGCTCATCAGCAAGCCGAACGTAGTTTGCAGCGCGAGGGTGCTTCGATCGGTGCCGGGACCAACCGTGAGAAACTGCGCGCCCGGATAGCGCCCGTTCGCAAGGGCCGGTGCCGCCGTGGTCACGAGCGCGAGCGCGCCGACGAGCGCCGAGACGAGCGAACGGGTCATGCGGACGGGATTAGACCGCGCGCACCCCGCGACGCAAACCGGGAGTGGGTCTTCCGCATGCGCAGCGCTACCATTCGCGAGCCGTGCTTCGATCCATCACCGCGCTCGTGTCGCTGACCGCCGTCGCGTGCGCCGGACCGCCGCCCCCTCCCGACACCGATGCGTGGTGGCTCGATGTGGCGCGAACCGATGCGACGACGACGCCGATCGACGCGCACATTCCCGAGCTGCAGAGCACGGTTCGTCGGTACGACGTCTCGTTCACGCTCCCGTTCGGTGCGCCCGAAGCCGTCGCGAACATCGACGTGGTGGCATCGCCGGGGCGCGTCGACATGCACGTGTTGATCGACACCACGGCAAGCTTCGATGGCGAGATCTCGCAGTTGCAGCGAACGCTCACGAGCAGCGTGATCCCGCAGTTGCGGTTTCGCATCGAGTCGCTGTCGCTCGGCGTGTCCGCGTTCCAGGACATGCCACTCGACCCGTTCGGAACCGGATCGGATCTCCCGTTTCGTTTGTTCGCCGCGCAGACGAGCAACGCGCAATTCGTCGCCGGCGCGGTGCAACAACTCGATCGTCCGCTCGGCCACGGTGGCGATCGCCCCGAGTCGTGGGCCGAGGCGCTCTATCAAGTGGCCACGGGCGAAGGGCTGGTCGTGAACGGACACGTGCTGGCGGCGCCGTTCCGACCAGCGACGCTCCCGGACACCGGCACGCTCGGCGGCGTCGGATTTCGCGAGCGCTCGTCGCGTGTCGTGGTGCTCATCACCGATGCACCGACGCACGATGCGGTCGACTACCAGCCGTCGATTCCCAACGCGCACAGCTTGAGCACAGCGGTCGCGGCGCTGCAGGCGTTGCGCGCACGGGTGGTCGGAATCGTGTCGGCCCCCGATGCACGCGGATCGCTCGAGGCGGTGGCACTCGCGACCGGCGCCGTCGCTCAACCTGTCGCCGGCAGGTGTCCCACCGGGCTTTCCGGCGCGGCGCACGCGCCCGTCGCGGGAATGTGCCCGCTGGTCTACGACCTCGCGCCCGATGGCACGGGGCTGTCGACGACGCTCGTCGACGGACTCGACCGCCTACTCGACGCGGTGGCATTCGACGAAGTGCACGCCGAGAGCGACGACGACCCGCGCGAGTTCGTGCGGGCGATCGAAGCGTCGCGCGCATCGGGCGGCGACGGCACCGTGCCGACGCGCGAAGATCTGCGCCCCGCCGGCGCGCCCGACGGGCTCGACGACACGTTCCGTAACGTGCGCCCGAACGTGCGGCTCACCTTCCGCCTCCACATGCGGAATCTGATGGTCCCCGAACAAGAGTTTCCGCAGGTGTTCTATCTGCCGGTCACCGTCGTCGGCGACGGACTCGTGATGCGGCAACTGACGGTTCGCGTGATCGTCCCCGAAGGTCCGAAGCACGACGACTGACGGTTCAATGACCCGGAATGGGTGCGGGGGCGCCGGCGGCGAAGCTGTACGTGGTCGAGATGGTGATGGCGCTTCCGGCGGGTACGGTGGCGCGGCGGAGTTCGTTCCGAACGCATCCCGCGAGCAACGTGGGAATCGGATCGAGAATCACGACGTCGTGAACGGCCGCGCTCGCGTCCACTTCGACCCGCACGCGAAACCGTGCGCTCGGTGCCTCGGGCGAATGCTGGATGAACGCGTTCCAGCAGCGCGGCACGGCGCCCGAACGGTGCAGCGCTTCGATCACTTCGTGATTGCGGGAGACCGGCGCCGCGGAGGGCCCCGACGACGGGGGCGCGGACGACGACGATTGCGCGCCGGCGTACCGAGCCTCGACGAGGAGCGTGAGGGAGAGAATGGCGAGCGGGGCGAGGCGGGAAAGACGCATGAGGTGCTAAACGTGGCGACCGCGCGGG
>CBIHQZ010001274.1:0-2460 GCA_966212315.1 uncultured Myxococcales bacterium | reverse complement strand
CTTCGGTGTCCGACCATCCCGACAAGAACACGAAGCGCTGCCCTGTCGCGCGCCACGCCTCGCGCAGCCACGTGAGTGTCTCGAGCGGGTCGTGAACCATGCTTCCGAATCCGACGCACACGGGACGCTCGCCCGCATCGACGAACGCTCGCAGCGCAGGATCGGGTTCGTGATCGGGCGGGTCGGGTAGAAACCAGCTGCCGGTCACCACGCGATTCGACGGCCAGTCGGGCGGCGGCGGCGCGAGGCTCGGGCTGTAGCCGTAGAGCGTCGGACAGCGCTCGCGCATTCGGTAGGCCGCGGACACGCCGAGTTCCGGCAGGTGCAGCGTCTCCCGTCGCAGACGATTCACGGCCGGAAGGATGCGCCGGTAGCCGTACTTCACGACGAACTCGTGCGTCATGCCCGCCGGGAGAAGCTTCATCCACGCCTGGTCCGCGTAGATGTTTCGCAGATGCCGGGAGCTTCCCCACGGGATCAAACACAGCGCCATCAGACGCGCGCCGATCGCTTCGGAGATCGAACGCGCGACGAGATGAAGCGTCTCGCTCGAAAGGAGCAGGTCCGCGCCGCTGCAGAAGCCGTTGACACGCGGGCTCACATCGACGATCCGCTCGGCGACCGCGCGGATCAGATGTTTGCGCGACCCGAAGGCCGTGCGACTCGAGAGCATCTGACTGCCCACCGTCGACTTGAGCACGTCCGCGACGTGGAAGCCGAGGTCGTCGAACGGCACCCCGTTGCGCTCCGCATGCTCGCGAAGATCGCTGTTCGCGACGAGCCGCGCGTCGTGACCCGCACGAACGAGTTCGAGCGTCAGCGGCAGGTAGGGCTGCAGGTCGCCGCGGCTTCCCACCGTGAGGATTCGGATTCTCACCGCCCGCCGCGCGTCGTGTTTCCAGCGAGCGCGAACCGCGCGTACGTCGGGAGGTAGAGCAACGGGATCCAGCGGAACTTGCGCGGCGTCGACCAGTACAGCCGGTACGTTCCCGACAGGCCGCTGAACGGGCCTTCGTAGAGCACGCCGCTCGCGACGGTGCGGTAGAGCCTGTCGAGGCCGGCCTTGCGGGTCTCGGCGGTGAACGTCACGAACTTCCGATCGCGCGCGCGTCCGAGGTCGCGGGAGATTCGGGTCCACAGGCGCAGCGCGGTCATTGCTTTGCGGTACGGACCCGCGAGCCAGACCAGATTCAGCTCCAGGCCGTCGTCGATTACATTCGAGAGGTCGTCGACCGCTTGCGTCGGGAGCCGCGGGATCCACCGCGCGTTGCGCCCCTCCTGCACGACGTAGCCGCCGCACATCGAGCCGTCGCGGTCGAACAGCCCGTGGACCTGCCCGCGCGAGAGATAGCTGTCGCAGAGATCGCGGACCATCGCGTCGGTGCACGGCTGCCCGGCTTCCTCGCAGTAGCGCCGCAGGTAGGCGCCCCATTCGTCCGGGGTCTCGAGGCGGCGGAATCGCATTCTCCCATTCTGGGTTTCGCGGCGGGCAAAGGTCCCGAAAAAAGGGTGGCTGGCATTGATGGGTGGGGGCGGTGTGAGCGCCCACGGCGGCATGAAACGCCACGGCAAGAGAGAACGAACGGATCGATGTGATCTGGTTGCTCCGCACTACTGCATCAATTCGTGCGACCGCGCGATCGTGGCGAGCGCGTAGATCCCGATGAGCAGCAGCGCGATCGTGACGATGGCGGCCAGCGGACGGAATCGTTTGTAGTGAAACGTGGCGCTGTCGAGATGACGCGTGACCACGAGATGCTGCACCGACGCGCCGAGAAGGCAGATCAATCCGAGTGCCACGAAACTCGCGCCGAACACGAGCACGCTGTTGAGCGAATGGGTGCGCCGCAACACACCGGCCTCCGCAAGGACGTCGCGCGACTTGGCGAGGCCGAAACCGAAGCCGATGAGCGAGAGCGCAGTGCGAATCCACGCGAGCAGCGTTCGATCGGCCGCTGCGCGCGTTCGTTCGCGGGCGAGTTCCGTCGTCAGCGAAGCGTGGTCGGAGGCGTCCATGGGCGTACGTCCGATGTTCGATGCTGGTTTGCGTGCGAACGCGCCAGGCCCTGAATCAATCGGACCCGACGCGCACATGCTCGATGCTCAATGACCGCTATGCCCCCTCATCGCTTTCTGGACCTGCTCTTTTGCGGCATCGAGATTGAACGTCGCGCCGCGCTGCATCGGCGGATACTCGATGAAGGTCTGCGCGAGCTTGCCGACTTCTTGTTGCAGATAGATGAATCGCCAGAACTCGCGACCGTAGAAGTCTTTCATCGCGAGGAATGATTGACCCATGCCGCTGGCGCGCTCGAACGGGTCGAGTCGCAGATTGTACAGTTGCGGCCAGTCCAGATGAACGGTGCCGCCGAACCAGCCATTGGGTTGATCGGTCAGCACATACTTGAAATCGCCGATGCGCACGGCATGGGGATAGGTTTCGCTGGACCAGTTGGTCAG
>CBIHQZ010001273.1:0-2463 GCA_966212315.1 uncultured Myxococcales bacterium | reverse complement strand
ATCACGGTGATCACCGAGACGAGCGAGCTGTCCTTGAGGAGCGCGATGAAGTCGTTGGTCACGCTCGGCAGCGCGAGCCGGAACGCCTGCGGCATCACGATGCGACGCAAGGCCAGCGACGTGGACATCCCGAGCGAGACGGCAGCTTCCATCTGCCCTTTCGGAACGGCTTGGATGCCCGCGCGATACACCTCCGCTTCGTACGCGCCGTAGTTCATTCCGAGGCCGAGCACTGCGGCGGTGAACGCGTCGAGCTGAAGAATCTTTCCGAGCCCGAAATACAGGACGTAGAGCTGTAGCAGCACCGGCGTGCCGCGAAAGAGTTCCACGTACGCAGCGGCGATCGCACCGAACCAGCGAGGTCCGTAGAGCCGTCCGAGCGCGAGGCCCATGCCGAGTGGGATCGCGAGCACCATGGCGCCGCCCGACACGAGCATCGTGACGAGCGCGGCCTGAAGAAACAGGAGCAGGTGCGTCCAGGTGAATCGCTGCGACGAACTCGTGGCGAGCAGTTGCGCCGTCTGCGCGTCGGTCCACGTCGCCATGCGCTGTTGGCGCTCGCTGTCGATGTTCCAGTGATCGAGGATGCGCCGCAGCTCACCGGACTGCGCGATTCGCGTGAGCGCCGTGTCCACTGCGCGACGAAGATCGTCGTCGCCGCGGCGGATGCCGACCGCGTAATAACCGTCCTGCACGTCATCGACGACACGCAACGCAGGGCGCGACTGCCCGTATCGCTGCGCCACGATGTCGTCGAGCAGCACTGCATCGATACGACCCGACTCGAGGTCGTCGTAGATCTCGACCGAGCCGTCGTACGGCTGCGGAAGTGCGCCGCGCGCTTGGAGCAGATGCCATGCGGCGGAGTTCGCGAGAGAGCCCACGCGCATCCCGCGCAACGAGTTCAGTCCGCGCACCCGAGTGTCGTCGCGGCGAGCCATGAGGCGCAGCGAAAACATGAAATACGGCCGGGAAAACGAGACCTGTGCCGCGCGCGTCGGTGTGACTTCGAGCCCGTTCATCGCGATGTCGAACGTGCCGCGATCGAGCGTCGGAACGAGATTCGGCCAATCGTTCTGGACGAACTGCGCGTGCACGCCGAGTTCGCGGGCGAGCGCGTTGGCGAGATCGACTTCGAAGCCCACGAGTTGCGCGGCGTGCGCCGGGTCTTCGAACACGTACGGTTCGCCGCCCTGCATGTCGCCGCCCCAGCGCAGCACGCCGGTGCGACGAACGCGCGCGAGGCCCGTCTCCGAACGATGCGCGCAGCCCGCGAGGATGAAGATCGTCGCGAGGCACGAGAGCGCCGCGACGACGCGCGACAACGAGATCCCCGTGGTGCCCGTCACAGCGAGGCACCGACCGTGATCTCACCCGCCCATGATTGCGCGAACGCGTCGCGCGCGGTTTCGACGTACGAGCCTTCGCGCGCGCGACCGAGCGTCACCATCAGTTTCGCCAGCGCCGATTCCGTGGTCATGTCCCCTGCCCCGATCGCGCCGGCTCCGCGCGCCGCTGCACCACCCGCGTAGCGACCGAGGTCGACAGTGCCGCGCGGACACTGACTCACCAGCACCACCGGAATGTCCTGCGCCGCGGCGGTCTCGATGACAGGCACGAGCGAGCGTTCGATGACCGGGATGTTCCCTGCGCCGAACGCTTCGATCACCATGCCGCGCACGCCGGTCTGCAGTGCGCGCAACAAGAGATCCGGATCGAGTCCGGGGAAGATTCGCACCGCGAGCACGCGAGGCTCGATGCGCGGATCGAACGGGCACTGAACACGCTTCGGAAGAACGTGCGGCCCGAGTTGCACGCCGATGCCGAGTTCGGCGAGCGGCGGATACGACGGCGAACCGAACGCACTCAGTCCCCACGCGTCGAGTTTCGTCGCACGGCATCCGCGCAGGAGTTTCGAGTCGAAGAGAATGCCGACCTCGGGAAATCCGAGCGACGCGACATGACAGGCATCGACGAGATTCGCACGCGCGTCGGTGCGAACGTCCTGCAGCGGTTTCTGTGCGCCGGTGAGCACGACGGGACGGTCGAGCCCGGGCAGCAGGAACGCGAGCGCGCTGGCGGTGTACGCCATCGTGTCGGTGCCGTGAACGATGACCACGCCGTCGTAGTGTGGGAGCGCGTCGTGCACGGTGCGAGCGAGCGTCACCCAGTGGTGCGGCTGCATGTCGCTCGAGTCGAGGTTGAACAAGATCCGCGTCTCGATCTCGCCGACCTTGCGAAGGACCGGGAGTTCCGAGAGCAGATCCTGCGTGTACACGTCTGGCGCTAATGGATGCGGATCACCGCCGCGCATCATGAGCGTGCCGCCGGTATGGACGAGAAGAAGTCGCACGCGCGCGAGGGTAGTGCATCGCGTTGCGCGCGCGAAGCCGCGATGCGCGGAGGGAGCCCGCGTCAGTCCGCGACGGTCCGGCGGGCGAAGACCGCGTTGTACACCGCGAG
>CBIHQZ010001272.1:0-2467 GCA_966212315.1 uncultured Myxococcales bacterium | reverse complement strand
GAGGCTCGGCACCGCCCCCCTCTTGCGACGTCGCGCTGCGCTCGCGCGCCGACTGCGCGCGACGGAGGGAGAGGGGCGCGCGGTAGCGGGGGTGAGGTCCCGTCGTCACTTCGCGGGCTGCGCCGTCTCCCCACCCGGCTTCGCCTTGGCGCTCTTCTTCTTCGCCGGCTTGCTCGCCACGCGCACGAAGAGCGTGTCGTAGAGCCCGCGCGCGCCGTCGTCTTCGGCGGCAAGCGCGGCGTGCTTGAGCGCGGCGAACGCGTTCGACCAGCTCTGCGCATACCCGTTGCGGAACTTCAGCGCGGTCGCGACGTCGGCTTCGAGCTTCGCGATCGGCGCGGCCACGGACTGGATCTCTTTCGCGATCTTCTCGACGGCTGCAGTCGCCGCGAGCGTCGCTTTCGAGAGGCCCTTGCGCTGCTTGATGTTCTTCACCAGCGCGAGCGATTCCTTCGCCTCGGCGATGTCGCCCATCTGTTTCAGCGCCGACGGCGCGGGCGCGCGAAACGGCGCGAACGCGTTGAGCCGCGGAAGGCCGTCGCCGATCAACGCGACCACGAGGCGGTCGATCGCGAGATCCTGCAGTACGTCGAGTGACGCGATGCGGTCGCGCACGGCGTGGAGCTTCGACTCCGCGTCGTCGATCTTCTTGTGCGCCGTGCAGAAGTTCCGATGCTGCGCCGCGAACGCCGCGAACTGTTTCTTCACCGCACGCGTATCGCGCGTGGCTGCCGCTGCGACGACGATGTCGCCCGCGTTGATTCGATCGGTGACACCGAATGCCTGAATGCTTCCCATGATTCCCTCCGCGTTCTGGTGTCTCGCGACACGCGACGCTTCGCAACTGCGGCAGCGCGCGTATTCGGCATCTGCACAGGCGCTCGGATGTCACCGAGAAGGTCTCTCGCTGGCGAAATGACCGTTCGGATGTCAGCGAGAAGGTCTCTCGGTGGCGAAATAGCCGTTCGGACGGCACCGAGAAGGTCTCTCGCTGGCGAAATGACCGTTCGGACGGCACCGAGAAGGTCTCTCGCTGGCGAAATAGCCGTTCGGACGGCGCCGAGAAGGTCTCCCCGCCGGGAGCGTACTTCTTCGCGTGCCCGTGCCCGTGCGCGTGCCCGATGCTCCTCCCTCACGCGCGCACCCCGCCTGGAGCGTCGGCGCCCCACGTCCCCACCGGGACCAGCGCCGGCGGTCCAGGCTCTTGTCCATACCGGCTTCGCTGGCGCGAAGGCGTCCGGAGCGAGTGCACGCACCGCAATCACGCGCGCACTTCCGCGCGCCTTACCGAACCTCGCCGTCACTGCGAGCTTCGCGCAGGCGAAGCTTTGGATGCGTTGCCGCGGGTTCACCCGCCGGGAATTCAGCGGCACCCTCGCATGAATGACGATCGGTACCTACCGCGAGTCCACCCCCGTTCGCATCATCCGCACTCGTCTCACATTGCTCCCCGATGCACTCCGCGCTCCCTTCGTCGCCGCGAAACCCGGTGCCACGATGCTGCCGCTCCGTTCCGCGGTAGCGCCCGGACTGTTTCTCCTCGGCGGCCTCTTCCTGTTCGGCGTCGCGTACATCGCCTCGCAGGTCGCGAACTTCAACGCCGACAACGCGAACCTCGCGCTCGGCGCCGGCACCATCGGCCTCGCGCTCTTCACGTACGGACTCCTGAACGCGATCCGCACGATGACGGTCTCGCTCCGCTTTCGCGCGGTGCTCCTCTCACCGACGTGGCTCGCATGCACGCCGGGCGCGGGGAGCCGCGTGGATCTGATTCCGCTCGTGATGATCGAACGCGTGGTGCCGAGCGAGAAATGGCTCGAGGTCATCCTGCGCGAGGGACGCGCCACGTTGCGCTATCCGTACCGATTCGAAGTCGCGCACACCGCCTTCTTCGACGTGGTCCGCGGCGCGATTCCGGCCGCTGCGCTGCCGACTGCGCTGCCGCCCGCGCTCGATCGCGACGTTGACCCTTTCACCCGCATGCCTGCCCTCGTGACCGCACTCGCGTGCGCGCTCTGCGTCGGCATTCCGGGGATGTTGCTCGCCGTGCACCATCGCACCGCCCACGAATACGAGATCTACACGCACATCGCCGACGACGGACTGCGCGAAGCCGAGAGCGAGCCCGAGCCGCAGCGTTCGCAGCATCGCGTGCGGTCGCTCGAGTTCTTCGAAGAGCACGTGCGCGGCCTCGAGAGCCAGGGTGGCGTGCCGTGGTGGATGCTCGAGAAGTGGACCGATCTGCCCGAGCGGCGCGGTCGCTACACGCGCGTATTGAACGAAGCGCGCGCGGCGAACACCACTGCGGCGACCGACGAAGACACGCGCCGCGTGGCGAGCGCGCACACGTATCAGGAGCTGCGTCAGATTGCGGCTCGGCATCCGAACACCCCCATCGCAGAGCACGCGATCGCGCGCGTCGCGGAGCTTCTCGATCGGGCGCGTGCGAGTGCTGCGAGCAACGGTG
>CBIHQZ010001271.1:0-2470 GCA_966212315.1 uncultured Myxococcales bacterium | reverse complement strand
GTCGAGAGAGGGGCTTCGATGAGGGCAGCGGGGTCGGGCGCTGCGTCGGAGTCGCGAAAGCGATCGCGCGTCGCGCGATTCAGCTCACCCCAACGCGACCGGCAGTACGCACACCGCCGGCAGACGCACACCGCCGGCAGACGCACACCGCCGGCAGACGCACACCGCCGGCAGATCACCGATCACGCATCATTTTTCCAGCCCCTCTCTCGACGACGCCTGCGTCACAGGGCGACGTCGTGGCGTCGGAGGGAGAGGGGCGCGCGGCAGCGGGGGTGAGGTGACGTCCGTCCTCAGAGATCGAACGCGCCGGTCTCCAGAAGCTCCGTGACGCGGTAGAGGAAGTTGTTCGCCGCGACGCCGTCGACGATGCGGTGATCGTACGAGAGCGCCGAGAACATCACCGGATGGATCGCGATCGTGTCCTGGCCGTCGACTTCGACGACGACGGGGCGCTTCACGATCTCACCGGTGCGGAGGATGCCGACGTTCGGCTGCGAGATCACCGCGGCGCCCACGAAGTTCCCCTTCAGACCGGGGTTCGAGATGGTGAAGGTCGCGCCGGCGAGATCGTCCGCCACGATCTTTCCGGCCTTCGCGCGCTGCGCCACTTCGTCGATCGCCACGGCGAGGCCGCGTACGGTCAATCGATCCGCATCGCGCACCACGGGCACCACGAGACCTTCGGGGGTCTCGACCGCGACACCGAGGTTGATGTGCTTCAACTTCACGAACGCGTTGTCGAGCACACGCGAGTTCATCAAGGGATTCTCGCGCAGCGCCCGCACCGTCGCCGCAGCGACGAACGCGAGGAACGTCAGGCTCACGCCCTCGGCCTTGAACGCATTCTTGTGCTGCTCGCGAAGACGGTGCGTCTTGTACATGTCGATCTCGGCGATCGTCATCACGTGCGGCGCGACGTGGCGTGAATACACCATGTGATCGGCGATGATCCGGCGACGACGCGAGAAGGGAACGATCTCGTCGCCCGACTGCTCGACGTACGGCGGAACGCGGAACGCGCCCGGATTGATCGCGAGCCCTGCCCCGCCACTACCGCCGCTCGATGCCTGCTGCTGTTGCTGCACCGGCGCCGATGACTTCGCCGCGACAGGCGCGGGCGGCGCACTGGACACCGCGGGCATCGCACCGCCGTTACCGTTCGCACCCGCCGGACGCGACGTCGCGGCACGCTCGATGTCCTGCTTGGTCACGCGACCGCGCTCGCCCGTGCCCGGCACTTGCGACACGTCGACACCGAGTTCACGCGCGGCTTTCTTCACCGCGGGAGAGAGCGGTCCACCCGCCGCGGCGGGTTCGTTGCTCACGCTTGCGGGCTGCGCACTCGCGGCGACAGGCTTGCTCGCCTCGGGCGCCGACTTTGCCGCGCTCGGAGCCGGCGCGCTGGCGCTCGCACCGGATTCGATCAACGCGATCTCGCTGTTCGTCGGAACGGTCGACCCCTCGGCGGCGCTGATCTTCGAGATCACGCCCGACGCCGGTGCCGGAACCTCGCTGTCCGCCTTGTCGGTCGCGACTTCGACGATCGGCTGGTCCTTGGTCACGGTGTCGCCCTCTTTCACCAACCACTTGGTGATGGTTCCCTCGACAACGCTTTCCCCCAGCTGCGGCATGACAACGCGAACGGCCATCGAAACTCCTCCAACAAGAGCGGCTTTCCGCCGCGCGCGGCAACTTACTCCGCACCTGCCGCGCTGCGCAATGGAATCGCCGGGCGCGCGTTCACGGCGTGGGCGAAGCAGATGCGTCGACGGCGACCGCGCCGTCGGTGGGTCCGTTCGATGGGGCGGGCGATCCGGAGGTCAAGGGTGACGAGGCTGTCGGCGGAGCACTCGACGGCGGTTCGTCCGACGATGGCGGCGCCTCGCTCGGGGCGGGGCGCGCATCGATGCGATACGCGTCACGCGGGTAGTCCTCGCCGTAGGTCGTGATCTCACCGAGACACAACGCGGTCGCGAAGCGCGAGCGTCGCTCGAACGTGAGCACCACGTGGTCGCCCTCGATCGTGCGCGGCAGGACGACGAGCTGAACACGACCGGCCACACCTCGCGGCACCGCGCGGTACGTGACGCCGTCGGCCATCACACCGTGACCATGCTGGACGCGCACCCGCACCGCGCCGATGCCGTCGGGTCCGAGATTGCCGGCGACGATGCCGATCGCGCGGATGCCTCGCGGGGACGCGTCGCTGAACATCACCTCGTAGGTCTGCGGCGCGGGGGCCGGCGAGCAGTACCACTGCCCCGATTGCGTCTGTCCGTCGACGAGGATGGAGACCTGATCGGACTCGCTTCGCGCAGCGACGACCGCGAGCATCGGCGACATCGACGGCAGACTCTGCGCCGGCGGCGTGCACGAGAGCGCGAGCACCGAAACCACGAACGCCATCGACGTCGACGCTGCCGTCAGCCCGACTAAAGGTTGTGGAGTAGACACATGGTTTCTGCTC
>CBIHQZ010001270.1:0-2471 GCA_966212315.1 uncultured Myxococcales bacterium | reverse complement strand
GAATCCCTCGGCGAGCACATTCGTGACCAATGGTGAGGCCTGCCGGCTGCCCCTCTCCCTCCGACGCCACCGCGTATCGCGCGAACGCAGGCGTCGTCGAAAGAGGGGCTCGAACGATGACGACGTCCGTGGGTGAATCGTCGAGGTGTCGCGGCGGTGGGCCAGTTCGCGCTGCGCTCGCGAACGTCTGCTGACGCGAAGTGCGCAAAAGGCTGGCTGCCATTCCATCCACACGCTTCAGCCCGCCGAGCCCTCTTTCGACGACGCCTCGAGTACGTGGGTCACGCGTGGGCGTCGGAGGGAGAGGGGCCGCCGGCAGGCGGGGTGAGGTCAACCAGTCGCGTGAGCCGCGCGTCCCTCAGACGAAGCCGTCGATGACTTCCAACGCCGCTTCGTAACGCTCGAACGGCGGCATGATGTACGCCCCCGCGACACGATCGCGCACTGCGCCGAGCATCTCGCGCGCGATGGCAACGCCTTCCTTGCGCGCCGGCGTCCCCGTCCCCGCGCGTCGCATGCGATCACGCACCGCTTCGGGGATGCGCATGCCGGGCACTTCGTTGTGGAGGAACTCTGCGTTGCGATGACTCGCGAGCGGAAGGATTCCCACCATCACCGGGACGCCGAGCGGTTCGATGTCGCGCAGGAACCGATCGAGCACCGACGGGTCGTAGACCGGTTGCGTGAGGACCGCTTCGGCGCCCGCTTCGACCTTGCGCTTCAACTTCGCCAGCTCGCGTTCGTAGTCTTGCGCGGCCGGCTCTGCACCGGTGGTGAGCAAGAACTTCGTCGCCCCGCCGATCGGTTTTCCGCCCGGATCGCGGCCGTGATTGAAGCCGCGCACCATGTTGAGCAGCCCGATCGAGTCCATGTCGTAGACCGCGGTGCACTCGGGGTAATCGCCCATCTTCGGCGGATCGCCGGTGATGATCACCAGATTGCGAATCCCGAGATCGTGCGCGCCGAGAACGTGCGCGACCATGCCGAGCACGTTCCGATCGCGACAGCAGACGTGAAGAATCGTCTCGATGCCGGTCTCGCGTTCGACCCGCGTCGCCATCGCGATGTTGCTCATGCGGGCGCTCGCACGCGGGCCGTCGGCGATGTTGATCGCGTCGATGCCGCCTTCTTTGAGCATGCGAACCGCAGTGAGCGTCTTGGTGAGATCGAGCGACGCAGGCGGGTTCACTTCGACGCTGGTCACGAACTTCTGACCGAGCTTGTTCGCGAGCTTCGACTTCTCTGCGCGCGGGACCACCGACACGCCCGGCGGCGGTGCGAGTGGTTCGCCGCCTTCGATCTGCCCGCTCGGCAGCAGGATCTCGCCGCTCCCGCCGTGCGAGCGCATCTTCACCGCGCCGACCGCGGAGCGAATGTGATCGGGCGTGGTGCCGCAACAGCCGCCGATCACGCGCACACCGAGCTTGAGCAATCGGTTCGCGTACACGCCGAAGTATTCGCGGTTCGCCATGTAGACGAAGCGCCCTTCGACGCGCCGCGGAATCCCCGCGTTCGGCATCGCGACCAGCGGCAGCGCCGGCCCGCGCATCCGCTCGACCATTTCGTAGATGCCCGACGGTCCGTCGCCGCAATTCACGCCGATGACGTCCGCGCCCCACGACGCGAGGAGGTCCGCCATCTTCTCGGGCGTCGTGCCGTCGGCCATCGTGCCGAACGCATCGAACGACACCATCGCCATGATGGGCAGCGACGAGTGCGATTTCGCGGCCTGCATCGCGTAGTGCAGCTCTTCTGGCTGACGCATCGTCTCGAGCGCGATCACGTCGATCCCGCCGTCGACGAGCGACTCGATCTGCTCTTCGAAGCTCGCGCGAATCGCGGTGCGATCACTGTCGGGCAGACCCTTGAGGTTCAATCCGGTCGGGCCGACGGAGCCTGCTACGTAGGCATGCAGTCCGGTCTCTTCGATCGCCGCGCGCGCGAGCCGGGCGCCGGCGACGTTGATCTCGCGAACCGACGCATCGAGTCCGTGGCGTTGCAGTCGGAAGCGATTGGCGCCGAAGGTGTTCGTCTCGATGATCTGCGCGCCGGCCCGCAGGTACTCGGCGTGGATGCGGCGGATGAGCGCCGGACGCGAGAGACAGAGTTCGTCGTAGTTGTTCGTGTAGAGCACGCCACGCTCGTAGAGCATCGTGCCCATCGCGCCGTCGGCGACCATCGGGCCGTCGACGATCGCGTCGCGGAAAGATTGCGGCATAGGGGGTGGGGTTCTAAGCCGCGAGACCCGCGAGTGCAATCCCGCCGGGAAATAGGGGCAATTCGTGTGGGGCCGGAGGGCCGGGGCCCGGCGGCTGAAGCCACGGCAACGACTCCGAACCCTCACCTTCGTGAAGCTCGCGATGTCGCATCGAATACACCGGTGTCTCTTCCGAAGAGGTCGAAGGCAACTCGCAGACACCGCGAGCTTCGCGCAGGCGAAGCTTAGGAGTCGTTGCCCGCGGGTTCACCCG
>CBIHQZ010001269.1:0-2472 GCA_966212315.1 uncultured Myxococcales bacterium | reverse complement strand
CGATCGTCCCGCTGTCATTGGCTCACCTCGGCGCTTGCAGTCGGGCCTTGGCCCTGCCGAGCAACTGCGTCGCCCAGAACGGCAGGTGACGAATCACTGCTTTGCGGGCGCGATAGATGGGCGCCGAGACATCCACGATCGGATCGTGATCGCCGACGCGAAAGAGCGCGGTGTGTTCGGCGAGGTGGCCGAGCGCGCGATCGTTGAGGAAGAGAAAGACGTTGTTCCGGTACCAGACCGAGATCGAAGCGTCGTCGCGGACGAGCGGTCGCACGCAGTCGACGAGGTGATAGCCGCGCGCGGCGAACAGATCGCGCCAGTACTCGTACGGCTGTTCGTTGATGTGGTTCTCGCCGCCTTGTCCCGGCGGTGCGGCGCTGAAGAGCACCGCGTCGGCGTGACGGGTAAGATCGTCGACGAACCCCGCGGCACGCGAACCAGCGAGGTGTTCGGCGACCTCGAGGCTCTGCGCGAGATCGAAGCGGCGCCCGAGATCGAACGGCTCGTTGAGATTGTGCGGCTCGAAGTGATTCGCATCGACGAGGAGCCGCGTGCGATCGACGTAGTCACCGTCGATGCCCTGGTAGGTCGCCACGCCCGCGTCGCGCCACGCGCTCAGCCACGCACCCTGCGCGCAACCGACGTCGAGCACGCTGTTCACCGGCATCGCGCCGCGCACGATCGAGACGATCCGCCGAGCCGACGTGAGCGACGAGCTGGTGGTGTAGTCGAAGAACGATTTGTCGTAGGCGTACGAATTGGCGGCCATCGGGGGGCGCACGCTAGCAAAGCCGCCGTCCGCCACCAAGCGCGCCACGCGTGCGAACGCGGCTGCCGTGCGGGAAAACGCTGATAGTCTCCGCGCACCGTGACCGCTTCGACCTCTTCGGCGCTTCGGCCGAGTGCTTATCCCACCCACGCGCGCACCGCGCTCTCGGTGGTGCTGCTCGCGTTTCTCTACCTCTGGGTGTTTCCGTATTACGCGGCCATCAACAACCCGAACGAGAACGTTCGCGTGTACATGACGGTCGCGATCGTCGACGACCACACGTTCGGCATCAATCGCGTCGAGCGCGACTGGGGCTACGTGAACGACAAGTCGATCCGCAACGGGATCCTCTACAGTTCGAAAGCGCCCGGCACGAGCTATCTCGGCGTTCCCGGTTACTGGCTCCTCACCAAGATTTCCGGCCGAAACACGCTGCCGCTCACGCCCGCGCAGGTGCACGCGCATCACAAGCCGCCGCTCTCTCGCACGACGGTCATCTATTTCCTGCGGCTCTGGAGCAACGTCCTCCCGGCGCTGCTGTTCGGCTATTTCTTCCATCGCTTCCTCGGCAAGAACACTCGCTCGCCCGCGCTGCGCGAAGCGGTGTTCTTCAGCACGATGCTCGGCACGCAGCTCTACGCGTACAGCGAGGTGTTCGCGTCGCACGCGCACAATGCATTCGCGGTGATGGGCGCGTTGATGGCCATTGCCGTCGTGCGCGAACGCGACCGCGTTGCGCGTGCCGCCAAGCGCGAAGAGGGGTGGAACCTCGGACTCATGGCCCTCACCGGTCTGCTCGGCGCGGCCGCCACGATGTTCGAATATCCCGCCGCGATCGGCACCGCGGGCGTCGTGATCTTGATCCTCGCGACCGGCGCCGAGCGCAGAAAGCTCGCGCTCCTCGCGGCGGTTCCGCTGGTCGCGCTCGCCGCGAAGTTCGCGATCGACCACAAGAAGATCCCGGCCGCGGTGATGGCCTTGCTCGCGGTCGTCGCCTACGCCGCCACGCTCACTCCGCGTTCGCTCGTGCGCCTCGTCGCGGCAGGCATCGGCTCGATTCCTCCGACCGCGCTGGTGATGCTCTATCACAAGCGTTGCTTCGGCGACCCATTCAAGCCCGGCTACTCGTACCTCGAGAACCCCGAGTTCCGATCGCAGACCAATCAGGGCTTCTTCGGCACCACCGCGTTCTCGTGGGAGGCGGCCACGCGATTGTGGCTCGATCCGAGCTTCGGTCTCGTCGCGTCGACTGCGATCTACCTCGCCGCGATCGCCGGCTTCGGCGCGTACTTCTCGTGGCGTCCGCCGAAGAAGTTCGTTTGGCCGGTGCGCGTGGCGAGCATCGGCGTGGTGTGTTTCGCGGCGGCGAAGTGCGTGCTGGCCGTCATCGCGATCAAGGCGGCGAACTGGCAGGGAGCCGGGGTCGATCAAGCGGTGTGGGTCGCATGGCTCCTCGTCTCGTTCATGCTCCTCGCGAGCGTGACGCTGCCGAAGCCGGTCCTTCCCGATGCGCTGTTCGGCGCGTCGATGCTGATCGTGTGTTTCGTGCTCTCGAAGCTGATCGGCACGATGAACAACTGGCGCGGCGGATGGACTGTCGGTCCGCGATATCTCGCGACGCTCGAGCCACTGGTCGCCGTCGCCGCGTTGGTGGGACTGGAAGCGATCGCCGCGCGCGGGCCCGCCTGGCGGCGTGCGACAAC
>CBIHQZ010001268.1:0-2473 GCA_966212315.1 uncultured Myxococcales bacterium | reverse complement strand
GCACTGCATAGTTCGAAACGCAGGCGCCGGGTGTGGTCGGAGACGAGCACGCGATCGATCCGATGAGGGTCATCGAGAGCGCGGTCGGTACGGTAAGCGCGCGGCGACGATGCGACATGGTCGAAGCGTAACACCGCTGCCGGCAACGACGCGCACGCGACGAAGCGACCTCTCGATCGGGTCTCGCACTCGTTCCATCGCCGCACGATCTCAGCGACATCCTAGTCGCGCGACGCGCAGCTCGATCGGGCGGGGACGTCCATGCGCTCGGGTATTCCCGCTCACCACGATCGGAAATCTCCATGCGCTTTGCCCGCCATGTCCGCTCACCACGATCGGAAATCTCCATCCGCGCAGCCATTTCCGCTCACGCCGTTCCGAAAAAAATCGTTCCTATGTCGGACCCGGCGCTCGCCGACCGTCCTAAGCGCAAGGAGACCCGATGCCCCCGACCATCACTGCATTCGAACGATCGCCCGACCGCGGTCGCGGACTCGCGCGCGACATGCGCGTGCGCTGGGCGCTGGAGGAGGTCGGTCAGCCCTACGACGTGCGCCTGGTGTCGTTCCCGGGGCTGAAGGAAGCGCCGCACCGCGACCGCAATCCCTTCGGCCAGATTCCCACCTACGAAGACGGCGAGCTGACGTTGTTCGAGTCGGGTGCGATCGTGCTGCACATCGCCGAGCGCCATGCCGGCTTGCTACCCGCGGATCCCGATGCCCGCGCCCGCGCGATCGCGTGGATGTTCGCGGCGGTGAGTACGGTCGATCCACCGGTCATGGAGCGCTCGATGGTGGTTCTGTTCGAGAGCAAGGAGCCCTGGGGCCCGCAGCGGCTGGCGATGGTGGAAGGGCGGGTCCGCCAGCGTTTGTCCGAGCTGTCGCGGCACCTCGGCGAAGCTCCGTGGCTGGACGGCGAATTCAGCGCGGCCGACGTGATGATGGTGCACGTGCTGCGGCGACTCGGTGGTTCGGGGCTGCTGGAGGAACATCCGAACGTCGCGGCCTACGTCGCGCGCGGCGAGGCCCGCCCCGCCTACCAGCGCGCCTTCGCCGCCCAGCTTGCAGTGTTTCACGCTGCGGAGAGCGCCTAGCTAGGCGGACTCCCGGATCGCGCGCCAGAACTCGACGCGTCACGGTTATCGCCTCGCACTCAACCGCGGCCACCCGCCTCCGAAACGTAAACGTGACCGTACGTGACCGTAAACGTAAACGGAGCCGCCCTTCCCCCGCTCCGCCACCCGCCGCCGAACCCTTCGCTCGCCAACACCCTGCACTCACTCTCGCACCCTCGCCTGCCCGCCGCCGTATCCATTGCCGAGCCGTCGAACCCACTCGACTGGCCGCTGCTTCCAAATTCGCGCCTCTCCGCGAAATCCCCGGTACTCTCATGCTGGGTGTTTCATGACGTACCTCTACGGCGATTCCACTCCCGCCTCGGTGCAGACAAACTTCCTCGAGTTCGTGCGCGACGCGATGGCCTCATTGGCCGACGCCGCCAAGGCGAGCGCGGCCATCGTCGATCAGGCGCAACTCGCCGACGCGTGCCGGCGCGATGCCGACGAGGACCTCCGCCGGCTCGATGCCCTCGACGCACTCGTGAAGCGCGCCATCGCCGGTGCGCCGTCGGTTCCGCGTGACTCTCCCGCGGCGCGATGCGCGCGGGTGATCATCGATCGCTCGACCGACCTGGTGCTCGCCGAACGCGACGGTGTCGAAGCCCGTGTCGCGCAAGAGATCGCGCGCGGCGAAGGCGACGTCAGCACGCAGCGCAGCAATGCGTTTCGCGCGCTCGAAGCGCTGCTCGCCCGCCATGACCTCCCCGAGTCGCGCTCGACCGTCGTGATGCGCGCACCGAGCGACAACGGTGCGTTCGGCGCGACCATCGCGGCGTCGACGCCATACGGCATCACGTCGAACATCGAACTCGACGTCCCCGCCGGGCACTTGTACGCGCAGCCGCTTCGCATCGATCGCGTCGCCGAGAAGCTCGATGTGCACGCCCCCGAGATGAGCGGTTGGTTGCAGAAGAGCATCAAGCTCAAGCCGCAGCGTCTCGATCGCTACCATCTCATCGAACTCGTCGCGGCGCCGTCCGAGACACGCATCAAGCTGCGACTCGGGCCCGATGGCACCGGCGACGGTTTCGACATCGTCGCGCGCGGCACGAAGCTCTCGCTCACGCGCAGCGGCGAGCAGGGCGACGTGGTGGGCGACCCGACGGAGCCCGAGGACAAGGAAGCGGAAGCACTCGGCGCGCTGGTGGAAAAGCTCCGCACCGCGGCGCTCGATCTGCGCGATCTTCGTAAGCGACTCACCGACGCACGCCTCGACGGCGATTCGATCCACTCGCTCGAAGATCCGATCGCACTCGTCGACCGGCTCGTGGCAGCGGTGGCGCCGACGGTTCGCGACATCGCTCGGCACTCGCTGTCGAACGACGAACTCGTGCTCAAGCGCATGCTCGCGGGCGG
>CBIHQZ010001267.1:0-2477 GCA_966212315.1 uncultured Myxococcales bacterium | reverse complement strand
GCCGCCACAGCTCCGTTGTGATGCTGACTCACCGCCATCACGACGCGCCGCCACAGCTCCGTTGTGATGCTGACTCACCGCCATCACGACGCGCCGCCACAACGCAGTGGCGGCGCGATCGATCAGTCACACTCCATCAACTCACGCGCCCGCGCTACGCCGCCGCTGCTGCCGACGCAGTCTCGGCCTCGGCAACCCGCACACCGAGCTGCGGACCGAGTCGCTTCGCGAGTGCGCGCCGTCCGCGATGCAGTCGTGACATCACGGTACCGATCGGGCATCCGAGCGCGTCGGCAATCTCGCGATACGAAAGCTCACCGATGTCCGCCATGACCACCACGACGCGGAACTCCTGAGGCAACTCGTCGAGCGCGGCTTGCACGACACGACCGAGTCCGCTCGGCACCAGACCGCCGTCGTCGCGTTCGACATAGGCTTGCGCGTCGGTGATCAAGAGAGCGCGCTTGCTCGGGTCCGCGTCGACATCGAGCGCGCGGCGCTCGCGAACGCGGCGGCGGTAGCTCGAGATGTACGTGTTCATCAGGATGCGATGCATCCACGCACGCACGTTGGTGCCCGGCTCGAAACGCGCCCATCCCTGGTACGCGTGCAGAAGCGATTCCTGAAGGAGGTCTTCGGCATCACTGCGCGATCCGGTGAGCCGCACGGCGGCGCCGAGCAGTCCGTCGAGGATCGGGTCGATGTGTTTCATGAAGTCGGTTCGCTGAGGATGCATGTGGCCTCCGGTCGAACTCTTCTTCAAGCGCCGGGCCAGCGCCCCACGGCGTCATTTCAGGGGCTTTTCCCGGTTGGCGGAGGTGCCGGCGTGTCAGCACGTCCGCCATCGGCGCGTCACGCGGGACAAACTGTCAGTGCAGGGAGATCGCGAGGCGCGATCACGTAGCGTCGCGTTCGAGTTCCGCGCTGACTGCGTCCGCGATCTCACCTGCCAGTGCGCCGCGGGTCGCGCCGCGTGCATCGCGCACGCGAACCCCGGCGCGAGCGTGGGCCATCACGGCTTCCACGACGCGCTCGAACGGATCATCCGATCCGCGCTCGGCGAGGCGCGCGGCGATCACGCCCGCGAGGACGTCGCCACTGCCGGCGACCGCGAGGGTCGGCTCCGCACACGCGATGATCGCGACGCGTCCGTGCGGTTCCGCGATCACGGTGCCAGCGCCCTTGAGTACGGCGATCGCGTCGAACTTCGTCGCACACTCGCGCGCGGATTCGATTCGATCCGAATTCACGCTGCTCGCGCCCGGACGTCCGAGCAGTCGCGCCATCTCGAGTGGATGCGGCGTGAGCACGCGAATGCGCCCCGCCGTCACGGGCGACATCGATGCGAGGAGCGTGAGTCCGTCGGCATCGAGTACGAGGCACGCAGCATGTTCGAGCGCGAACGTGACGATCGATCGCGCCCAGTCGTCGCGACCGAGCCCCGGGCCAACGCACACCGTGTCGGCAGTGGGAAACGTGGCATCGAGTGTGGCCAGCGCGGCGGCTTCGTCGGCGGCGAGCGCGATGGTCATCGTCTCGAGAACGCGGTGTTCGAGCGTCGCTGCGGCCCGCGATGCGATCGTGACGAGGCCCGCTCCACCGCGATGTGCGCCGCGCGCGGTGAGCAATGCAGCGCCCGTCGTCCCGGGACTGCCGCCGACCACGAGGACTCGCCCGTTGTCGCCCTTGTGCGCATCGATCCTGCGAGGCGCGCAAGGCGCTTCGTGAACGAGTTCGATCGATGTGCCGTCGCCCTCGCCCGGCTTCGTCGGGACTCCGATGGGAACGATCGCGACCTCACCAGCGACACGCACGCCCAAGCCGGTATGAAGCCCCGGCTTGCTCAGCGCGAATGTCATCGTGTGGGTCGCGCGAAAGACACCGTCATCGGGACCGAGCGGTGCACCGGTGTCGACGTCGAGGCCCGACGGCACGTCGAGCGCGATCGAGAGGTCGCGCGCCGAGAAGTGCGCATTCGCTTCGTGCACGACTGCGAGCGCGGCGCCAGACAGCGGACGCGACAAGCCGGTACCGAAGAGTGCGTCGATGACCACGGGTGTCCTGAGCGCTTCACGCAGCGTCACCGACGTGCCGTTCCCGACGTCGTGAATACTTCCGTCGAGCGCGCGCCACGCATCGCGCATGATCGCCGCATCGCCGGTGCACTTCGCTGCGTCGAGTGCCCAGACCGCGACGTCCCATCCCGCTAGACGAAGATGGCGTGCGACGACGAAGCCATCGCCGCCGTTATTGCCCGCGCCGACGAGAATGGTCGCCGATCGAACATTCCGCGCGATCGCACGAATCGCTTCGGCCGCACCGCGCCCCGCGTTCTCCATCAAGATCACGCCGGGCACTCCGCCGCGAATCCACGCCTCGTCGCTTGCCCGCACTTGCGCGCGCGTCATCAAGCGAATGCGATTCTCCGTCGCAATCGTCATCGGGCCCGCCGCATCGCCATGCGCATCGCGCGAACA
>CBIHQZ010001266.1:0-2478 GCA_966212315.1 uncultured Myxococcales bacterium | reverse complement strand
CCCCGGGACGTACTACCTCGTCGTGTCGGGCTGCGGCGCATCGGGCGCAGCGACGCTCCACGTCCAGCATCTCCCCGTCGGCGGCGGCACGGTTTCGCGCCTCACCACGATGGGCACCAACTCGTACAACGGCACGACCAGCGGCACCGGCACGATCACGCAGTCGTGCGGCGGCGCGGGTCCCGAGAACACCTACTGGTTCATCACCTGCCCGGTCTTCGGCGGCGGCCAGTTCTCGGCGAGCACCTGCGGCAACGCGACGTTCGACACCGTGCTCGACCAGCGAAGCGCGGCGCGCAGCCCGACCGAAGTCTGCAACGACGACCGTTGCGGGCAGCAGTCCGCGATCACTTCGACCCTCCCGGCGGGCGCGGGCCTGCACACGGTCTACGTCGACGGCATCGGCACTTCGGCCGGTGCATACACGCTCAACGTCGTGTTCAGCGGCTGCGCGAATCCGTCACCGATCGCGTGCATGAGCGGCTGCGAGAACATCCAGACCGACGCGACGAACTGCGGCACCTGCGGCAACAGCTGCGGCGGCACGGCAACCTGCTCGGCGGGCGCGTGCGTGTGCCCGGCCGGTCGCACTTCGTGCAGCAACGCGTGCGTCGACCTCCAGAGCGACGAAGCGAACTGCGGCGCCTGCGGTGCGACGTGCACCACGATCTGCAACGGCGGTGTCTGCGCGCCGACGAACAACACCCGCTCGGGTGCACGCGTGATCACGTTCGGCAACGCCGAGACGACCCTCACGGGCACCACGCGCGGCGCGACCGTCGACGGCCCGGCTGCGTGTGTGACCACCCCCGGTCCCGACGTGTGGTACCGCTTCACGCTCACCGCGCGCGAAGTCGTGTACTTCGACACCGCAGGCAGCACCTACGACACCGCGCTGATCATCGCGAACTCGACCGGCGCGCTCGTCACGGGTCTCTGCAACGACGACGCGAGCTGCACCACCGGCGGCTTCACGTCGTTCAGTCAGTCGCGCATCGCGACCGAACTCGACGCGGGCACGTACTACGTCGTGGTCTCGGGCTTCAACGGCGCGAGCGGCGACTTCACGCTGCACGCGCAGCATCTGTCGACCACGATCGCGTCGTTCTTCTACGACGCGCCGATCTCGGGCGGCCCGACCAACACCAGCACCACGCTCATCGGGACGAGCGCGGCCTCGTCGGCGACCTGCGGCGGCACCGCCTCGGGTGAAGACGCACGCTGGTTCGTCACGTGCGGCGCGCAGCAGCAGTTCTTCAGCCTCTGCCGCAGCGACACCGGCGCGACGTACACCCGCGCGATCGGCTCGACGCTCTACGATCCTTCGCTCTACATGCGCAGCGCGCAGACGGGCATGGACGTGACGTGCAACGACGACGGCATGAACATGGGCGCCACGGATTGTCGCGGCACCAACGGCGCGACGACGACGCTGATCCCCGAGCAGTTCGGCTCGCGCATCAACAACGTGGCGGCGCCGCGCGGGATCAACGCGGTGTTCGTCGACGAGCGCCACGGTGGAAGCGGCATGCAGTACACGCTGCGCTACCAGGTTCGCTGAGCGCTCCTCTCCCCGCCCCGGACCGGGACCACGACGGAAAGCGTCGCGGTCCTGGTCACCCCCCTCGCCTGCCCCTGCCCGTGCCCGTGCGGGATTTCGGCCGCGGAGCCGCGAATCGATGAACGCGCGGACTCCGGCACGTCACGACGTGCCACCACGAACGCTCTACTGCGTGACACCGTGGACGCCGGCACGTCGCGACGTGCCACCACGAACGCTCTACTGCGTGACACGCGCGGACGCCGGCACGTCGCGACGTGCCACCACGAACGCTCTAACGCTCTCGCTCGCTAGAAAATCACCCAGCCGGCGCGGGTGCCACGGTCCCGGCGCCCTCGCCGACCTTCACCAGCTCGATGCCGAGTCGCTTCGCGAAGTCGAAGATGCGCTGGTCGCGATAGAACTCGCCGAACACGATCTTCGTGATCCCGGCATTCGCGATCATCCGGAAGCACGCCCAGCACGGACTCGCGGTCACGTAGATGGTCGCGCCATCGATCCGCACGCCGTTGCGCGCTGCCTGGATCACCGCGTTCGCCTCCGCGTGGATCGTTCGCACGCAATGGCCTTCTTCCATCATGTGCCCGACCTCGTCGCAGTGTTCGAGCCCGCGCACCGAGCCGTTGTAGCCGGTCGCGAGGATCGATCGATCGCGCACGATCACCGCGCCTACATGCTTGCGATCGCACGTCGCGCGCGTCGCCACCTGCGTCGCGATGTTCATGAAGTACTCGTCCCAGCTCGCTCGATCCTTCACTGTCGTTACCTCTTCGTCGGTTCTCACGCCGCCGCGTGACGAACGTGCACCACCACCATCGGACGCTTGTTCCCGACGCGATACACGCGCCGCAACGCCTGCCGCGCCGCATCGCGCACTGCGTTCTCTTCCAATCGATCGAGTGCCCCGCGCGCGATCT